>NZ_BAABHD010000068.1:0-48656 GCF_039541915.1 Nibrella saemangeumensis | reverse complement strand
GCCGGTGCCGAGGCATCTTAATTGTAATTCAATCAGCAAGATGCCTCGGCACCGGCCGCCCGGCTGCGTCGGCATGACAAAAATTAACCCCAAATTATGACGTTAAAGGAGGCACAGGACACCGTTGATGTATGGATAAAGACCGTAGGTATACGGTACTTCAGTGAGCTGACCAATATGGCGATTTTGACCGAAGAGGTTGGCGAAGTAGCCAGAATAATGGCCCGACGCTACGGGGAGCAATCGGAAAAGGAATCCGACGAAAGCAAAGACCTGAGTGATGAAATGGCCGATGTTCTCTGGGTACTCATCTGCCTCGCCAACCAGACCGGGATTGATCTGACCGAAGCCTTTCAGAAGAACCTCGACAAAAAGAACATCCGTGACGCAACGCGGCATAAGGATAACCAGAAGCTCAGGTAGTTAGCCGTGATGTGGCCTTTGCAACCATCATCACCCAAAAGCTGAAGGCTTTGCCTTCTTAATAAACACAAAAGCCATTGGGTATCCAATGGCTTTTGTGTAGCGGCCGATGGCCTCTCAGATCTCTTCGGTTACTTTGCCGCACTTCATCATCCGACTGCCGTAGTAGGGGTTGGCAATCTCTTTTTTGCTGCTCAGCCACGCGGCTCCCTTGCCATCAGCGGCCATTGGGCAGTATTGCACATAGGTCTTCTCCGGCTTATATTCTTTGGCGAAAGCAGTCATTTCTTTAGAAAGCAGCTCAAAATGACTACGCTGTTTCTCTACGTTTTTGTTCTTTTGAATCTCACGTGCATGCTTCTCCAGGTTCCGGCTGTAAACATCAAAAGATTTCATCTCCGCAGCAGACATCTTGCTGTGGTCAACTGCCTTCAGGGTCTTTAGGAATGCATCAGCCTGCTGGCCGGCTTCTTTGGCGTTGGTAGCCACCAGCGCATCCTTTATCGTGTAATAAGCCGCCAGTACTTTACCGGCTTCCTGTTTCATCTGGCCACCCGACTGGCTGGTTTTAGCGGTCGGGTGATGCCCCTCATGCTGAGCCAGTACCGGAACGCTCACCAACAGAGCTATTATTAAAGCGGCTACTTTTCCTGATTGTATCATGGTATACTTTCTGTGATTAGGTTAGACAATTGATTTGACTACTTTTAAAGGTTTTCGTTTAATCCGGGAGCGTGTTGAACCTGCAAAATAAAGACAAAAGTCTGAGAAAACCGTAAACAGTCCTCATGCCCAAAAGTCTCTCAAGCGGTGGCTGTTCATCGGGTTGTGACGTTGGTTTGCCCCGAAAACAAGTAACCCCAACGGAAGCGCCGTTGGGGTTAACTACTGTTTGGTTCAAGGTATTTTTAATTTTCCACTAACAGTCGCTAATGCGTTAGAGAAGGTGGCCTGTTATTGAATTAGGTATTTAACATATTTGGATCGCTTTTGTTTAATTGTAAATCGAACAATATACGAGCAGGGTCAATAAAATGCGGGTAAAGGTTTACTGGTAAGCGGTTTGCGCTACTTTGAGTTCTGCCGGAGTGGTGTCTGAGCGCAAGCCTGTAACTAATGTGACACAGCAGACCTGCGCGGTTATTTAGTGGTGTCGCATAAAACCTTTCCTGTTTTCGTTTTATTTTTGCTAAAAAACATCCAAACGCTATACACTATGCAGACCCCCTCAACAACGAAGTCATTTCCATGGCATAAGTTTTATCCCGAGGGCGTTCCGACAGAAATAAATCCGGACGCTTATCCATCACTAGTGAGTTTAATGGAAGAAGGCTTTGAGCGCTTTGCCGCTCAGCCGGCCTTTGCCAACATGGGCAAACAATTAACTTTTAGAGAAGTAGATACATTATCCCGTCAGTTTGCGGCTTTTCTGCAGCATGATCTGGGCCTTCAGAAAGGAGACCGGCTCGCGATTCAGATGCCTAACCTGCTGCAATACCCGGTTGCCATGTTTGGCGCCTTGCGGGCCGGCCTGACGGTAGTCAATACCAATCCCCTCTACACTCCCCGCGAAATGCAGCACCAGTTTAAGGACTCGGGCGCTAAGGCCATTGTAATCCTGGCCAACTTCGCGGCTAACCTGGAGAAAATCATTGCGCAAACGGACATCGAGCATGTTATCCTCACTAAGATTGGTGATATGCAGGGCTTCCCCAAGAAGCACATCGTGAATGCCGTGGTGAAGCACGTCAAGAAAATGGTGCCGGCTTATCAATTGCCGGATGCTATTTCGTTTGAAAATGCGCTTCGGCGGGGTGCGCGCCATACGTTGAAGCCGGTTACCCTGACCGGTAATGACATGGCGTTTATCCAGTATACCGGCGGAACTACCGGCGTATCAAAGGGGGCCATACTCACCCACCGCAATGTGGTGGCTAACGTAGAGGCCAACGACGCCTGGCTTCAGCCGATGCTGAAGCAAATGGGCAATAAGGCAGGTGTGGTGGTAGCAGCTCTGCCATTGTACCATATTTATGCGCTTACGGTCAACGCCATGTCGTCGCTCAAGAGCGGTTCTATGAACCTGCTTATTACAAATCCCCGTGATTTGAATGCCTTCATCAACGACCTGAAGAAGTACGAAATCACCATGTTTACGGGGGTAAACACACTCTATAACGGTCTGCTGAACCACCCCCGCATCAAAGAAGTAGATTTCAGTCACCTGAAGATTACGTCTGCTGGTGGTATGGCGCTGCAGAGCACGGTGGCTAAGCGCTGGCAGGAACTGACGGGTTGTTTGCCGGCCGAAGGCTATGGTTTGTCGGAGACTTCTCCTGTGTTATCGTCGAATCCGCTGGTCGGTGAAAATCGGGTCGGGACAATTGGCGTACCCTGGCCCAGCACCGAAATGAAGATTATGAACGAAGACGGTACCGAAGCTGCCCAGGGCGAACCGGGCGAGATCTGGGCGCGGGGTCCGCAGGTGTTTGCCGGGTATTTCAACCGGCCGGATGAAACGGCTAAGGTGATGGAGGGCGAGTGGTTCAAGACCGGCGATATTGGGGTTATGGACGAAGATGGCTTCTTCCGAATTGTCGACCGCAAGAAAGATATGATCCTGGTCTCCGGCTTTAATGTATACCCCAACGAAGTAGAAGACGTCGTGGCGCAATGCCCCGGTGTGCTGGAAGTCGCCTGTGTGGGTATCCCCGATGCCAGATCGACCGAGACCGTGAAAATCTTTGTGGTAAAGAAAGATTTGGAACTGACTGAGGAAGCCATTCGGAGCTACTGCCGCGAGAACCTGACCGCTTACAAGGTTCCGAAGTACATTGAGTTTAGAAACGAATTGCCGAAAACAAACGTAGGTAAGATTCTGCGCCGGTCGCTTCGCGAAGAAGAATTGGCGAAACAGAAGTAAGTGAAATTGAATGTAACGGCAAGCGCCGGCCGGCTATCCATACTAGCCGGCCGGCGCTTGTTCTTTACCGGGGCGAAAAGCGAACGATCAGGCGGTTGCCACCAGCGGCATTCCGCTTAACGCCCGTATTTCCTGCTGAAAATCCTGAATCTGTTTCATAACCAGGTTTGTTTTCCGACGGGATACCTCAACCCGGTCGCCGTTGGCTAGTACCACGGTTACCTGCTGGTTATCGTACCGAACATCATTCAGGTACATCAGGTTGATGATGTTTTTTTTGTGGAGCCTTACAAACAGCAAAGGCGGCAGCCGGGCCTCCATTTTTTTCAGCGTCAGCGAGACCACCAGTTCACTGCCGTCGTTGAAATGGAACCGCGTGTAATTTCCTTCACCTTCCAGGCGCATAATTCGGTACATCGGCATTTTTTTACGGTAACCCCAAAACGGCAGTGTCAACTCTGACATATGAAAATGGCGGGAAATTTCTTCCAGGCCGGCAGTAGTAAACTGGTATGTATAAAGCGGCTTTTCCATGGTTAAACATTATAGGCGGTTGATAAAGGTAGCCTCATGGGTAGACGGACACGCTTGTTGAACCAGCCTTACACATGAAGGAGCACAATAATATATATATTTCATAACCAAACAATTACGGATTTGAATTTTTTGGATTGTACCATTTGGTTACATGCAAAGTTTTTTTTGAACGGTAAAAATTGGCCTGTAATGAACTAATTTTTCCTCCTGGTTTTTATTCCGGATAATACATCACCCCATTCTGTATACATGGCCACCCTGCTTGATCTCGTTGGGAATACTCCGCTGGTTGAACTAAATCGCTTACATACCAAATCAAACGTCCGGCTGTTTGGCAAGCTGGAGGGTCAAAACCCCGGCGGTAGCGTGAAAGACCGCCCGGCCTACGGCATGATTAAAGGCGCTATTGAGCGCGGTGAACTGAAGCCCGGTATGCGGCTGATCGAGGCTACCAGCGGCAATACCGGCATTGCGCTGGCGATGATTGCCCGGCTGTATGGCGTCGATATTGACCTGATCATGCCCGAAAGCTCCACCAAAGAGCGGGTTCAGACGATGCAGGCCTTTGGCGCCCGGGTGATCCTGACCGAATCGATGGAGTCGGCCCGCGATTATGCCGAAGCGCAGGTAACAAAGGGAGGCTATCTGCTGCTCAACCAGTTTGCCAATCCCGATAACTACATGGCTCACTACCACTCGACAGGGCCGGAGATCTGGCGTGATACCAACGGCCAGGTAACGCATTTTGTCTCCTCTATGGGCACAACGGGTACCATCATGGGTACCTCCCGGTACCTGAAAGAGCAAAACCCGGCCGTGCAGATTGTCGGCTGCCAGCCCACCGATGGCTCTTCCATCCCGGGCATCCGGAAATGGCCGGTCGAATACCTGCCGAAGATATTTGAGCCCCAGCGGGTCGATCGCATCATGGAGGTATCGCAGGAAGATGCCGTAACCATGACCCGCAAACTGGCTAAGGTAGAAGGCGTATTCGCCGGGATGAGCAGCGGGGGATCCGTACATGCCGCGCTGAAGCTGGTTGACGAACTGGAAGAAGGCGTTGTGGTCTGCATCATCTGCGACCGGGGGGACCGCTACCTGTCGTCTGATCTGTTTGCGGAGTAACGTTCCGGCCAGCAGGGATGCTGGCTGAGATTTACCGGTCAGCATCCCTGCTGGCCGGGACATTTTTGTATTTTTGCGCCATGTACAAGCGCATACTGCTGCCCATTCTGTTCCGCTTCGATGCCGAAACCATTCACCATCTTGTTACTTCCGCGTTAAAAACTGCCTTTAAAATTCCGGGTGTGCCGGCGTTGGCCCGACGATGGTTTGTCGTGACCGACCCCCAACTGGAGCGACAGGTTTTTGGCCTGACGTTTCCGAATCCGGTCGGGTTGGCCGCCGGTTTTGATAAAAATGCCGAGCTGGTTAATGAGCTAAGTGATCTGGGCTTTGGCTTTATTGAAGTGGGTACCGTTACCCCGCGCCCGCAGCCGGGTAACCCACGGCCCCGGCTGTTCCGGCTTAAAGCCGATCAGGGACTGATTAATCGGATGGGGTTCAACAATAAAGGGGCCCGCCCGGCCGCTGAACGGCTGCGGCACCGTCGGGCGGGTATTCTGGTAGGTGGTAATATTGGAAAAAACAAAGACACGCCTAACGAAAACGCGCTCGACGACTACCTCCTCTGCTTTCACGACCTGTTTCCAGTGGTCGATTATTTTGTAGTGAACGTAAGCTCGCCGAATACCCCCGGCCTGCGGGCGTTGCAGGAGAAGGAGCCGCTGACCCGTATTTTGCAGCGGCTGCAGCAGGAGAACCAGGCGCAGGCCCAGCCCAAGCCCATTCTGCTGAAAATTGCGCCGGACCTGACCAATAGTCAGTTAGACGACATCATCGACATTGTAGCCACCACCGGTATCGCCGGGGTCATTGCCACCAACACCACCATCAGCCGCGATGGGCTCAGAACGGATAGCCAGACCATGGAGGCCATTGGCGCCGGGGGAGTGAGTGGACAGCCGCTGCGCCAGCGGGCTACGGAAGTGATCCGTTACCTCCACCAGCAATCCGGCGGAGCCTTCCCCATTATCGGCGTGGGCGGTATCAATTCGGCCGACGATGCGCTCGAAAAGCTTCAGGCCGGAGCCAGCCTTGTTCAGATTTACACCGGATTTATTTACGAAGGTCCCGGCATCGCCAGGAAGATCTGTGAGTCCCTACGGAATAGCCGGTAGTCGTTTAATCACTTTCTACCCACTATCGACGATTGACCATCGACTAATACCTAAAAGTTCTTCCTCTTTTCGTTAAAATCGCAGACATTTATAGTGTAGCCGTTTTTTGTCTGCCAACTGGGCTACACACCAACTGTATGGCGCCAACTACCGTTAAACAAAATACCATCCGCCGACCCGAGCGCGCTCCCAAAGAAGAGCCGCCCAAAAAGGCCTGGACGCTGAATTTCGACCAGGTATTTTCTGATAAGCGCAATAACCTGACCCTGGGTGTGCTGATGATGATGCTCAGTGGCGGGTTGTTCTTTGCGTTTGTGTCTTACCTGTTCAACGGACAGGCGGATCAGAGTACCATCAATGCGGCATTCCGCGCACCGTTGCGGGAAACCGGCGAAGAAACCCGGAACTGGCTGGGCCTGGCGGGGGCCTATATTGCACATGTCTTTGTGTTTCGCTGGTTTGGGGTGGGTGCGCTGGGTCTGCCGGTCATTGCTTTTCTCGCCGGCTGCAAGGTCGCCTTTGGAACCGAGTTGCTGCCGCTTCGCCGGACTACGAAGGCTATTCTGTTTTTGTCGTTCTGGATTAGTCTGTTACTGGGCTATATCGTGCTGGTGACGGATAGCGTACAGGACTATAGCATCTGGTGTGGCGGTCTGGGCTATGAGCTGAACGTAGCGCTATATGGACTAATTGGCTGGGGTAATGTTGCCCTGATCGGTTTTCTGCTGTTCTGTTTTGTCGTTTTCTTCTTTAATGTGACCTCACTCCAGTGGCCGTCCAGGTCAACCAATACGTCTGCGCCGTCTCCCCGGCCGTCTACCACCCGCTTTGATCGGGTTGAGGATAGTTACGACGATATTGACGATGAGATACTGGCTGACGAAATACCGGAGCCCGCGCCGGTGGCGGTTGTCGAACCGGCTCCACCTACAGCACCGGCCGCCCCTGTCGCCGAAGAAACCACCCGGGAACTGAGTTTACCAACGCCAGCTTCTGCGCCTAGACCGGCTGCCAAGCCGGGTAGCCTGACTTTTACCATAGAAGATACAACCGCCGTCGTGGAGGCTGAGTCCATAACACCGGTATTCGACGTAGAGCCGGTAACAGGAGAGGACCTGCTGTCTACCCACGGCCTGTATGACCCAACGCTCGATCTGCCCCGGTATCAGTTTCCGACGGCGGAACTGCTGACAGACTACCCGGAAAGCCAGAAGGCCCAGGTAGGCGCCGACGAACTCGAAGCCAATAAAGACCGTATTGTTGAAACACTACAGAACTACGGCATCACCATTGACCACATCAAGGCTACCATCGGACCCACGGTAACGCTTTACGAAATTGTGCCGTCGGCGGGCGTGCGCATTTCCAAGATTAAAAGCCTGGAAGATGATATTGCCCTGAACCTGGCGGCTCTCGGTATCCGGATTATTGCCCCCATGCCGGGCAAAGGGACCATTGGCATTGAAGTGCCAAACAAGAACCGGGAAATGGTGTCGATCCGGTCGGTGATGACCAGCGACAAATTTGCCAAGAGTACGTATGAACTGCCGGTGGTGCTGGGGAAGACCATTTCCAACGAAATATACGTAGCCGACCTGGCCAAGATGCCGCACCTGCTCATGGCCGGGGCTACTGGTCAGGGTAAGTCGGTGGGTCTGAATGTGCTGCTGACGTCGTTGATCTACAAAAAGCACCCATCGCAGCTCAAGCTGGTCCTGGTCGACCCGAAAAAGGTGGAATTGACTCTGTTCAACAAACTGGAACGCCACTTCCTGGCTAAACTGCCCGATTCCGACGAAGCGATCATTACCGATACCAAGAAGGTAGTGAATACACTGAACTCGCTGTGTATCGAGATGGATAACCGCTATAACCTGCTGAAAGATGCCGGTTGCCGCAACCTGAAAGAATACAACGCCAAGTTTGTGCAGCGCCGGCTGAGCCCCGAGAAAGGCCACCGTTTCCTGCCTTATATTGTGCTGATCGTGGATGAGCTGGCCGACCTGATGATGACAGCCGGTAAGGAAGTGGAGCAGCCCATTGCCCGGCTGGCGCAGTTGGCGCGGGCCATCGGTATTCACCTCGTAGTGGCTACGCAACGGCCATCCGTCAATGTGATTACGGGTTTGATTAAAGCCAACTTCCCGGCCCGGTTGTCGTTTAAGGTAACGTCGAAGATCGACTCGCGGACAATTCTGGATACCGGCGGAGCCGAGCAACTGGTAGGAATGGGCGATATGCTGCTGTCGTCTAACTCCGACCTGATCCGGCTCCAGTGCCCGTTTGTCGATACGAACGAAATTGAGGAAATCTGCGACTTCGTAGGCAATCAGCGTGGCTACGAGGATGCTTATGCCCTGCCCGAATTTGTTGGTGACGACGGCGGTATACCAGACGACAAAGATGTTGATCTGGAAAACCGCGATCCTATGTTCGACGAGGCCGCCCGTCTGGTGGTAATTCACCAGCAGGGCAGTACCTCCCTGATTCAGCGCCGGCTGAAGCTGGGCTATAACCGGGCCGGGCGGCTCATCGACCAGTTGGAGGCAGCCGGAATTGTGGGGCCGTTTGAGGGTAGTAAGGCCCGTGAGGTGCTGATCCATGACACGCAGGTGTTAGAAGAACGGTTGAAGGAGATGAGTTAATTAAACTTTTCCTTCTAAATACTGTCTAAGTACAAAACGAATTGCCAATTTTGCTGGCAATTTTGGTTCTGGATTAACACCATAAGACACTATTGTGATGAGAAAAATAGCATTGATCTTCAGTCTGGCAGTCGGTATGCTGGGTTCGGCAGCGGCTACGGATGCATTCGCACAGAAGGACAAACGGGCAGAGGCCATACTCGACGCCATGAGTAAAAAATACAAAGCTATGCCGGCTTACCAGGCGGCTTTCTCGTATACCGCGCCGGGTGCCAAGCCATACACCGGCGACCTGACCGTCAAAGACAATAAGTTTCGTCTGAAACTAGCCGGGCAGGACGTCTACAACGATGGTAAAACCATGTATACCTACATTAAAGAGTCGAATGAGGTAAACGTGCAGGATTACGACAACAGCGCCACCGGCGATTTTAACCCGGCCCGTATTTATTCGATCTACAAAGAAGGCTACAACTACAAGCACCTGAAAGAGCAGAAGCAGGGTGGTCGCACGGTCGATGTCATTGAATTGACGCCGGAGAAGAAAAATACGCAGATTTCTAAAGTGCAGATTAATGTCGATAAAGCGGATAAATCGGTGCGGAGCTGGCAGATTACCGACAAGAGCGGTAAGGTGACCAACTATACGATCACCAGCTTTACGCCGAACGCTAAAGTAGCCGACAATTATTTTGTGTTCGATAAATCGAAATTCCCTGGGGTGGAGGTAGTTGATCTCCGCTAAGAACAGGTAATACTTTTAATGCAAAAGCCGGGCAATCGTCCGGCTTTTGTCGTTTGCAGCCCCTGGGCTTCCGATTACTAACTCCTGCAACCTGCTACTACCTCAAAGACGCTAATGAGAATACTATTGTCTATCTTTCTGTACCGATAGCATCAGGTCACTTTTAGGTTATACATCCACATTTATGAAAAAAGTAATTTTTCTACTTTTCCTGCTTGTAACCGGAATCACGGCTGCCTTAGCGCAATCTGGTCTTCCCTCCGCTTACGTCATCAGGACAGATACAGCGGCTTATTACCAGCTCGATAGCGCCGGTTACCAGATTCTGCCGGAACAGGCCCAATGGACCATTGAGCAGGTGACCAGTGCCGCCTTTTCGACCAGCTTTCGCCCGGCAGATCGTATTGAAGGTAATAAAGTCCAGGCATACTGGTTTCGGTTTCGGCTCAAAAACGAACGGACTCAGGAGGCCAGATTGTACCTTGGCAATCAGCTGGATTATTTCGATCTGTATACGCAGAACCCGGCCGGGGGTTGGCAGCGTCAGCGGACGGGACGTCGGGTTGCGTTTGCCGGGCGGGATGGGTTAAAAGCCAGTCAGGCCCTGCCTGTCACAATTCCGGCCGGGCAGGAGGTCATCATTTATCAACGCTGGGAAGATCCCTTTCTGAGCTATTATACGCCTTTAGAACTGATACCAACATTTACGTTTGAGGACAAGCTTTTGAATTCTGTTTACGTAGATAGGCTCGAAAATAACCGGGAGCAAATAGTATTGCTACAGGCAATTTTTTGGGGAATAGCGTTAATTATGGCGCTGTATAACCTCTGTGTCTATCTTGGCGTGCGAGAGCGTGTCTTTTTATATTATACATTATTCCTTTTTTTCTTTGGTTTTTCCCGAATGCCAGCTTCCATCCGGCCGTATCTGTTTCCTGATTTTTCCGATTCTATTTATTATAGTCAGGTAGCCGCCTATATTCTTACTGACTTATTTCTAATTCAGTTTATCCGCAGTTTTCTGCAATCGGCAACCCGACTCCCAATACGGGATAAGTGGCTGGTGAGGTTAACTATAGCCTGGGCTATTCTGAGACCGATAGAATTTTATTTTACGCTTACCGGACATCCTACATCTACTGTCGAAATTTTCCTGAATGCCGGAATCAGCTCGCTGGCATACATTACCTACTTTATTCTGTTCGTCATGATTATTCTGGTATTGGTTCAGGCAGCTCGTAAAAATTACGAAGGAGCCAAACTGCTGGCCAGTTCAATTATACCATTGTTTCTGCTAATGATTGTTGGGCGTTTAATTTATGCATTGCTAGGTGGGGGTACTAGCGGTGCTAAATCTCCTTACGAAAAACTATTGGATAATCAGTACTATAACACTGAGATTATTGAAGGGTTAGCCACGGTTTGGCTAGTATTCCTATTTTCAGGAGCACTCTCCCTGCGCTATACCCGTATGCGAAAGGAGATCGCTGAGCAGGCTCTGGAGAAGGAAAGGCTGGAGAAAGAACGGGAGCGGGAGCGCAACCAGTTGATTGAAGCGCAGAAAGTAGAACTCGAACGGCAGGTGGCAGAACGAACCGCCGAGGTGGTAGCTCAGAAAGAAGAAATAGAGGCCCAGCGCGACAGCCTGGCCCAAACGCTGCGCGACCTGCAGAATACGCAGACTCAACTCATTCACAAAGAAAAAATGGCATCGTTGGGCGAGTTGACGGCCGGGATTGCCCATGAGATTCAGAACCCGCTCAACTTTGTCAATAACTTCGCTGAGTCGAGTGTCGGTCTGCTGACAGAACTTCACGAGGGACCCATTCAGACGGTAGGCGATCCGGAGAAGAAAGAAGAGGCCGAAGATCTGCTGGAGGATCTCAACCAGAACCTGCAGCGGATATGTCATCATGGCAAACGAGCAGGTAGTATTGTCAGGGGTATGCTGGAACACAGCCGGGCTGGTTCAGGCGAAAAGACGCCCACAGACCTGAATCAATTGGTTGAGGATTACCTGCGACTGGCTTATCAGAATGTGCGGGCCAAGGACGAAAGCTTTGAAGCGGATCTTCGTCTGGAACTGGATCATGGCCTGGAGAAGATACCGGTCATGGCCCAGGAAATGAGCCGTGTGCTGTTAAATCTATACAGCAATGCGTTTTACGCTGTGCAGGAAAAGCGCCGGCAGCAGAACGGACGCTTTCAACCGCAGGTAACGGTGAGTACGCATACCATCAACGGAAAGGTGGAAATTAGCGTAAAGGATAACGGGACGGGAATACCTACTACTATTTTGAATAAGATTTACCAGCCCTTTTTCACCACTAAACCCACGGGGCAGGGTAACACCGGTTTAGGATTATCACTGAGCTACGACATTGTAACCAAAGGACACGGGGGCGAAATGGCTGTTCAAACCGAAGAAGGAGAGTACACCAAAATGATCGTAAGCTTACCGGTAGCACCCTAAACTACTTTTCTATGCGAACGGCATACCTGCTTGCCTGGCTGCTTCTCCTGGAGATGACCGCTTTCGGCCAAACGTCCGTTACAACGGGTCAGTGGCTGAGAACAGGCTGGAAATTTCATCCGGGCGACAATCTTGCGTGGGCAGACCCTGCCTTCGATGATCATCAGTGGGAAAGCCTGAATCCAGCCGATTATCTTCAGGAGTGGCAGCAGGACCGGGTAGCCGGAAGCGGCTGGTTCCGGCTGCGATTTCGGGTGGCTCCTGCATTAGCGGGTCAGCCGGTGACGTTGCTGCTGTCGCAGATTGGGGCCTCGGAGCTGTATCTCAATGGCCGGCCGATTCATCGGGTGGGCGTAGTCAGCGCACAGCCTGCCGATGAGCAAACGCGGTATATAAGCCATCAGCCCATACACGTCACCGTGTTGGATACGGGTGTTCAGGTGCTGGCGGTTCGGTACTCTCTTACCAAAAGTAACTTTTACTTCAACCTGCCGATACCTGTCGGTTGGGGAGATAATCCGGCCTACGCGCTGCAACTCGAGCCAGCCACCGCATCGGTGACTAACTACGCCCGATGGGAGGCTGTTGGTGCGGTTCCGGTTGCTTTTACAATCGGATTTTTCCTGGTGCTGGCTATCCTGCACCTGTTCATCTATATCTCATTTCGTAAGGGAAAGGCTAATCTGTATTTCGGCCTGGCTTTGGTGCAGTTGTCCATTTGGCGCCTGATTCCACCGCTGCTCATCTGGGCGGAGTTGCCCGTATCGCTGCATTATAGCCTGCTTTGGGCCGGGTACGGGTTTGGTGCCCTGGCGGGTACCTTCATTGTGTTGGCTTCGTACCAGGTGTTTCGGCGGAAACTCGATTGGGGATTTATCACGCTGGCCGCTTTCTGGCTAGTTGTGTGGGCCACGCTACCCTGGAATCCGCAGAGTATCACTGTATCAATAGCCGGTACATTTCTGGTGATGCTGCTGGCCGCCTGGGTGGCTTTTCTGTCGATCCGGCCGGGCAATCGGATTGGCTGGCTCTACCTGATAGGTTCTGGTCTCTGGGTTCTGATAAACCTTTTGATGTTTCAGATAAACCCTGAAACCAATGTGTCAGGTATGGCCGTAGGGCAGGCGGCTATGGATATTATTATTCCATTCGTTATCTCCATCGTGCTCGGAAATGGGTATGTGCGGGCAAATCGGACGCTGGAGGCCAAACTGGTGGAGGTAGAACAACTCTCGCAACAGGCGCTGGCGCATGAGCGGGAGAAGCAGCAGCTACTGTCCGATCAGAATAAAATGCTGGAGCAGCAGGTAGCCGTTCGGACCGCTGAACTGGTAACCCAGAAAGACGAACTTGAGCAGACGCTGAAAAACCTGCGGGCTACTCAGGATCAACTGGTGCAGAAAGAAAAGATGGCTTCGCTGGGTGAGTTGACGGCCGGAATTGCCCATGAGATTCAGAACCCGCTCAACATCGTTAATAATTTCGCGGATATTTCGGTCCGGCTGGCCGATGAACTGCAGCAGGAGATGGTGGCCGGCAATACCGAAGAAGTGAATACCCTGACCGGCTATATCAAAGACAATCTGCAACGGGTTTCCCAGCAGGGGCAGCGGGCCAGCGCCGTCGTTAAGAGTATGGTTCGACTGGCCCGGACCAGCAGCGGAGAGATTGAGCCCACGGACCTGAATGCCCTGACCGACGAGTACCTCCGGATTGCTTACCAGAACCTGAAAGCCAAAAATGACAGCCTGACCGTGGATTTACGCCTGCACCTGGACCCTTCGCTGGGGAAAGTGGCGCTGATGTCTCAGGAAATGGGACAAGTCCTGCTGAACTTGTACGATAACGCGTTTTACGCCATCACCGAAAAAGGGCAGCGGCATCCGGGCGGCTTTCAGCCTCAGATTGAGGTAACAACCCGGGCGACGGAGGGACGACGGGTAGAAATCCGGGTCAGAGATAACGGAACCGGCATTCCCGAAGAGATACTGCCCAAGATCTACCAGCCTTTCTTTACCACTAAGCCAACCGGGCAGGGTAACACGGGTTTAGGCCTTGCCCTGAGCTTCGAAATTGTGACCAAAGGGCATAAGGGTGAGCTAAGCGTAGAAACAGAATTAGGCGAGTTTACCGAATTTATTATTAGTTTGCCTGAATAAAGTTTCTAATTTTATAGCGGAGAACATTCCAACTATAAAGCCTTCCTGTATGAAAATTCTGGTTGTTGATGATGAACTGGATGTGCAGTTCCTGTTTGAGCAGCGGTTCCGGCGTGAGATCCGAAGTGGGGAGCTGAGTTTTGCGTTTGCTCATTCCGGCGAAGAAGCCCTGAACTACCTCAGTCAGCACCCTTCAGAAATCATTCTGATTCTCTCTGATATAAACATGCCCGGCATGAGTGGGCTGGAGCTGCTGCGGAAAATCCGGGAACACTATCCGTCACCTCCCCCAAAAATTATGATGATAACGGCCTACGGCGACGTCGATACCTTTAACCAGGCTATGAGCTACGGGGCCGACGACTTTCTGACCAAGCCGCTGGACTTTGGTGGCCTCAAAGACAAACTTAACACCACGGTAGGCACATGACAAAGGCCAAAATCCTGGTTGTTGACGATGAGTCAGACCTGGAGTTTCTGATCAAGAAAAAGTTTCGCCGGCAGATCAGAGAAGGCCTGTATGACTTTGTTTTTGCCGGAAACGGACGGGAAGCGCTCAGCAAACTACAGGAGGAATCAGATATTGACATGGTCCTCAGCGACATCAACATGCCCGAAATGGATGGGTTAACGCTGCTGGTCCGGATCAATGAGATGAGCCCGCTGATTAAGGCGGTAATTGTTTCGGCCTACGGCGATATGGGGAACATCCGGACCGCCATGAACCGGGGTGCCTTTGATTTCGTCTGCAAGCCGGTAGACTTTGAGGACCTGGAGGTAACAATGCAGAAGACCATTAGGCATGTGCAGCAACTGCGGGACACCTTACAGGCCATTAAGGAAAATAATATCCTCCGCATGTACGTCGATGAGAACGTGCTGAATTTCATGAGCCGGCGGGAGTTTGAGTCGGCGTTGCTGGATAACGAAACCGTTGAGGGGACCGTCGTTTTCATTGACATCTGCGGTTTTACGGCTATCACCGAACGCGAACAGGCCGATACCGTAGTGCGGCTTATTAATAAGTATTTCGACGTGATGGTGAAGGAGATTATTGCACAGGGTGGCTACGTCGATAAGTTTATGGGCGATGCCGTCATGGCGGTTTTTCGGGGTGATTACCACCTCGACCGGGCTATTGAGGCCGCACTGGCAGTGCGTACGCAGATTGAGTTGATTCAGGAGCCATTGCCCGGTCAGCCGGCATTTTTACCTAAAGTATCCATTGGTGTTAACACGGGGGAGATGATATCGGGTAATATCGGCTCGGCTACGCTCCGGCGGCTGGATTATACGGTGATTGGCGATACAGTCAATACGGCTCAGCGGTTACAATCGGTGGCCAAAGCCGGGCAGATTGTAATTAGTGAGCCGGCTTATCAGCGGGTAAAAGAGTCTTTTCATTGCGAAAAGATCGGGGAAGTAACCCTTAAAAATAAGAGTAACCCGGTCGTTGTGTACGAGGTACTGGAATAAAAAAGCAGCACCCATAGTCGGGGTGCTGCTTTTTTATTCATATTCATTTATACAAAAACGGCATTGAGCAACTGCTCCAGAATAATTTTGCCGTCGGTATTGCCCAGCATCGGATCAGAAGCCCGCTCCGGGTGTGGCATCATCCCAAACACATTCCCCTGCTCATTGCAGACTCCCGCAATATTCTCCAGGCTTCCGTTGCAGTTCGTTTCCTCTGTAATGTTGCCGTTCTCGTCGCAATAGCGGAACAGAATCTGGTCGTTGTCATTCAATAGTTTCAGCGTCTCCGCATCGGCATAATAGCGGCCTTCACCGTGGGCGATGGGTATCTTGTACGCCCGTTGGTCCAGTCCCGCCGTCAGCAGCGCTTTTTGGGATTGGGGCAATAGATGGACGTTTTTGCAGATATACCGCTGGTTGGTGTTGCGCAGCAGCACGCCCGGCACCAGGTGCGCTTCGGCCAGAATCTGGAAGCCGTTGCAGATACCCATCAGGTAGCCGCCCCGCTTCGCGTGCGCGATCACTTCGTTCATGATGGGTGAGAACCGCGCTACGGCACCCGTCCGCAGGTAATCGCCGTAGGAGAACCCACCGGGCAGGATAATAAAGTCGCACCCTTGCAGGTCGTGGTCTTTGTGCCAGAGCTTCACTACCTGCTGGCCCAGGTTATGCTGAAGGGCATCCACTGCATCCTGATCGCAGTTGGAGCCGGGAAATACAACAACGCCGAATTTCATATTATAAATCACGCGGGTTTATATCCCGCCGAGTGTCAATTAGTTTAAGAATGATGACCTCTTGTCCTTTAATTCGATAGAACAATCGTGTATACGGGTTAATCAACAGAGCTCTGATTCCCTTATCCGCTACAGCAATACTACCTAATTCCGGAAAATTTTCCAGCAAAGCTACCGTTTTGAAAACTTTATCAATAAAGTCATGGGCAACTTTTTCGTCTCAATGTTCCGTCAGAAAACTTGCAATTTCATATAAACTTCGGTCTCCTGCCTTGGTCCAGGTTATGATGTACGCCATTGTTGGTACTTCTTCACAACCGCTTCATGGCTTAGCCGTTGAGTTGTCTCTTCACTTTCATTATAGGCTTCCAGGATTGATTTTTGCTGCGAAGGAGACAAGTCATTCCATAAAGCTCCTTCATTATCTGAAGCTGTAGCGGACAAGGCTTCATAAAACTGCCTAAGCAAGTCTTCACTGTCTATTTCATCAATTAACCGATGAAACTTATCTTTCAGAAGAGCCGTATTTTCCATACCTATATTGAATGTCCTGCAAAGATACTCAGTTCTGTTGGTATTCTCTACTTCACCTCAACCGCCTGGCCTTTAGCCTGAGCGTCCTTACCGCGCTCAAAGGTCAGATCGATGCGGCCGAGGTAGATGCCGGCAAAACCGACCTGGTTGATGAGGACCGGCTTTCCGTTCTGATTCGGTACGCTGACGGGGGCTTCCAGAAAGGTATGCGTGTGCCCTCCGATAATCAGGTCAATATCCCGGCTCTGGGCCGCCAGCACGTGATCGGATACCTCCGGCCCCTGGTATTTGAAACCGAGGTGCGACAGGCAGACCACGTAGTCACATACCTCGTTGTTCTTGAGAATAGCCGCTGCGTTGTTGCCGGCTTCAATCGGGTCGAGATAGCGCGTTTCTTCGTAGAGCGATTTGGGAACCAGCCCTTCCAGCGCAATTCCCAGGCCGAACACGCCAATCTTCACGCCGTCTTTTTTGAATACCTTATACCGCTGCGTCTGGCCCTCCATGACGGTATCTTTGAAGTCATAATTGGCAATGAGGAACGGGAAGCTGGCCTTGCGGAACTGCGTGCGCATATTGTCCATACCGGCGTCGAAGTCGTGGTTGCCGATGGTGGAGGCATCATAGCCCATTCGGTTCATCGCCAGCACTTCGGGTTCGCCCTTGAATACGTTAAAGTAGGGTGTTCCCTGAAACAAATCGCCGGCATCAAACAACAACACGTTCTTCTGTTCCTGCCGGATACGCTCAATGAGCGTCGTACGCCGGGCGACTCCGCCCTTACCGGCGTTGCGACTACCGTCCATCGGAAACGGGTCGAGCCGGCTGTGTACGTCGTTGGTGTGCAGAATGGTAAGTTGCGTAGTCTTCGGCGGAAACAGCCGGGGTAGGGCCAGCGTGTCGGGGGCTACACTGCCGATGACGGCCGTGGTGCCCAGCAGCTTCAGAAACTGGCGTCTATTGGATTGTAATGCGTCCATCAGTAGTTGGATTGATTGGCTGACCAGCTTTGCCCAGTTGCCGGAAATAGTCGATAAAAGCGTCGCGGATGTTCACGTTGAGGTCTTCGCGCCGGACGGCATCTTTCAGGAACGAAGCGCCACTGCCACCGTTGGCTACGTAGTCGCTCATAGCAACGGTATAGGTCTCATCCGGTTGCAGCGGCTTGCCATTCGCCAGTGTAACCGACTGCACTTTATCGTTGGCAATGGTGGCCCGCAGGCCGCTTATCACCAGGGCTTCGTCTTTCAGGAAGTGATTCAACAACTGCATCACCTGCGAACCTTTCAGGGTCAGGACCGTAATCTGGTTGTCGAACGGCATCACTTCGTAGATGTTGCCGACCGTAATGGGACCTTTGGGCAGCCCGGACCGGACACCGCTGTAGTTGAGGTGCCCGATATCGATGGGCTTACCGTAGCGTTTACCGGCTTCCTGGCGCAGGGCATCGGCCAGCAGGTTGTTGATAGCCGACTCCGGCTTCCCTTTTTCCAGCGATACATCCGATCGGACCAGCATTTCCGTCATAGTCTGGTCGAGTTGCTGTTTGTACGGTTGCAGAAAACGCGACATACCCGTATCAGCCTGGGTTGTGGCGTCTACCTCGATCCGGTTGTAGGTCCGGCCAGTTGGATAGTACGTGTTCTGGCAGGCTGACAGGGCTGCTGTCAACGCCAGAAAGTATATGAGTTTTAGTCGTTGCATAGGTTCTGAAAACGCTTATTCTAAACGAACTTGCCGGATGTTGAACAGGCCGTAATCGGTATTAAAATTGATCCAGCCGGAGCTGAATTTAACGTTGGTGGCACTCCATTCAGTTTTGGGGTATATGGTCTGCCACTCCCCAAAACCGAATCGTACCTTCACCGGCAGGTTGAAGCCCTCTGTATCCGCTACCCAGCGGTGGCGAACTTCCCATTGTTTGTCGCTTTTTGCCAGGACTTTATACTCTAAAACGGGAATACCGGTATATTTCAGGTATTGGTCGGCAATCGACTGTAAATCTACCTGCGTTTTCAGTTCTAAAAAGTCGATGACTTCGTCAGTCGTAACGATAGAGAGTTTTTTCTCGGTAGCCAGCGCTTTAAGAGCTTTAAACCAGACGTTGTCGTTATCCACTGCGTGGCGGAGCGTATGCAGCATCCAGGAGCCTTTGTAATAAATATCCGTGTCTTTGTGCTGGTAATTCACGCCCAGCGGTCCGAGCATTGGGTATTGGTTTTTGATCAGCTTTCGCTGCACGTTCAGGTACTCAATGGCTTTCGGAATGCTGTGGGTGCATTCCATATACAGCGCTTCGGCGTAGGTAGCGAAGGCTTCATGAATCCACATCTCGCCCGAATCGCCGGCGCTAAGGCTGTTACCGAAATACTCATGCCCGCTTTCGTGAATGATGATGAAGTCGAAGCCAAAAGGGGTGTTGCGGTAATTGTTGCCGTAAGCAATGGCGGTCTGGTGTTCCATGCCCCAGTAGGGGGTTTCGACCAGTTTGTAGCCGTCGCGCCAGAACGGAAACTTGCCGAAGTACTTCTCGTAGCAGTCCAGCATCGCTTTTACCTGCTCAAAATGCGATTTGGCTTTTTCGAGATTATGGGGCAGTACGTAATAATTCAACGGCAAGGCCTGCCGGTCGAGGCTGCGGTACTCGTCTTTAAAATAGGCGTAATTGGCAATATTAAGCGTAACGTTGTAGGTATTGATCGGATAACGAACAGTCCAGATAAATTCAGTCTGTCCGGCGGTGCGGGCGGGTCGCCTGGTTTGTAGCGTGCCGTTTGATACACAGGTGAGGCCATTGGGCACGCGGCAGGTAATACGCATGGAATCCGGCTCGTCGGAGGGATGATCTTTACAGGGCCACCACAGGCTGGCACCGGTACTTTGGCAGGTAACGGTTACCCAGGGTTTGCCGTTCGGGTCCTGCCGCCATACAAACCCACCATCCCAGGGCGGATTTTTGGCCACTTGCGGACTACCGCTGTACGTTACCTTCACCTCCCGGAGCTGCCCCACCGGCTGCGCGTCTTTCATGTCCACAAACACGGCATTCCCATCCCGTTTGAACGGTAACTTCTGGCCATTCTGCATTATGGCCGCAATCTGCATATTCCCGAACAGGTCAATCTGCATCCGCCGGAAGGGCTCTTTGACCCGGTAACGAATGGTATTGCTGCCGTCGATGGTGCGGGTAGCCGGGTTAACGTTCAGGTTGAGGTCGTAGAAGGTCACATCGTAGCCGGTCCGTTCGGAGCGCTGGCCACCCCGCAGCGAATCCTGGCGGGTAAAGCGATACGTCGAGTCCGGCTGCTGAGCAAACGAAATCAGGGAACAAAACATGGCCGCTACGGCCAGCCACCAACATCTCATCGGTCAGGTTGACATTCAATGCCCGAAGTTACGAACCAAAACGGAGGAAACCAGAAGATGAGTAGGCAGTGGGCAGTTTTCAGTAGGCAGTAAGCAGGGAGATAGGCTGGCTGGGGAAGGGGAAAAGACAAAGCCCGGCGAAGTAGCCGGGCCTGTAAATCTGTTTATCCCTAACCTTGTAAAAACTTAAAGCGGAACACTCCAGCGGTTGGCGTGGTAGCTGATGTCCAGCCCCTGACCCGAAACTGAATTGCCCGGCGAGGGGGTGGTCCGGAAGCCACGCGCCCAGATCGAGTAGCAGCTATTCCGATCAATAAATACGTTGGACTTTGACGCCAGTACACGGGCGGTGCCTGCCTCCCGAAGCTGAATGGTATACGTGCCGGGTTCTATTTCAAAAAAGTCCTTTACATCCTTAAATTTCAGACTGGTCCCTAACGTGGCACCACCGGAGATCACGATGTCGATTGGGCCGGCATCCGGTGAGTAATTCATCAGCCGGACCTTCGCTTTACCTGGTGCCGGTAAGGCCAGATTGTCGTCCAGCACGACTATCTCCACTTTCTGGGCTGTACCGATCGCGTAAACCGAATAATACTTATCCGCCTGAATGGGAAACGATACCTCTGCCACCTTGGCGGCTGGTCCGGCCGGGTTGTTAGCCTGCGACTGTGCCGTGTCGAACCGCATGGTCATGGTCCCGGGTGCAAATGCCTTGTACCCGTTCGACCACGGGAATTTGATAGGAAACAGGTTGAACTGCACGTTATTGTAAAACGGGAAGATGGCAATTTCGCGCTGGGCCTGCGCTGCTACCGTGGCAGAGTTGGGCGCAGCATTGACGAAGATAATTTTGCCTTTGTCTTTTTCTTCGCCCAATCCGGCAACGTCGTCTTTTTCACAAGCCATCAGACCCAGAATACCGGCCGTCAGGCTGACTGAACAAAATATGCGTAGGTAATTCATAGTCGTGTACGGTTTAACAGCCTACCAGTTAGTAGCCGGGGTTTTGGGTCAGTAAAGGATTGTTGAGGGTTTCGATACGGGCGATGGGGAACAGCAGCTTGTCCCGGGTAAAGTTGTCCCGCTTCTGGTCCACTTTCAGCACCTGATTGGTGTAGTCGAAGCCGTAACGGACCAGGTCGAACCACCGTTTGTTTTCCATCGCCAGCTCTTTCCGGCGCTCCGAGCGGATGGCTGCCCGAAACTCGGCCTGCGATAAGCCCGGCTTCAGGTCGGCTTTCTCAGAAGCAGTCGTTAACGGCAGGTCGAAGGCCCGGCGACGGAGCCGGTTTACGTACTCATACGCCAGCGCATCTACTGTGTTTGATTCGTTGGCCGCTTCGGCGTAAATCAGGTATACTTCGGCTAAGCGGTAGACCGGGAAATTGGCTTGCCCAACCGCCCCGGAGCCAGGTACGTAGTATTTGACCGTCAGCCAGCGCTGGGTACCGTCACCGCTCTGGCCACGACCGAAGTTGACATCGCGCCGGACATCCCCTTCTTCGTATTCCTGAATCAGACCACCCCGGAAACCCGCTTCGTTGTCGCTATTGGTATTATCCGATGGGCGGTAGGCGGCCAGGTTGACAACGCCACCGCTGGCATTGTTGGTCGGCCCCATAATGAAGCTGTAGTTCTGACCGAGCGGAGCCGTACCGGAAGCCTGTCCGCCGTTGCTGAACTGGATTTCGAACAGCGACTCCGCCGTATTTTCCTGACCGCCACGGGCCGCGAAGTTATCGGCGTATTTGGGGTTCAGATTCAAACCGCTCTGCGTAATAACCTGAGCGGCCGTGGTCTTGGCTTCGGCGTAGTTCTTCTGGGTGAGGTACACATCGGCCAGCATAGCTAGTGCCGCCCAGCGACTGGCCCGTCCACGCTCATTACCGGCTCCGCTGCCCGAGTAAGTGGGGGGAAGCTTGGCAGCCGCATCTTTCAGGTCGTCGATGATCTGCTGGTACACCTGAGCGGCCGGTGTGCGGGGAATATTTACATCCGTGGGGCTTTTAATCTCATCGGTTCGCAGCGGAACATCGCCAAACAAGCGTACGAGGTTAAAATACGCAAACGCCCGCAGGAATTTAGCTTCGCCCACAAACTGGTCTTTGAAGAGCGTGCCCGCCGAGTTGCGCGACTGGGCAACCGGAAACGTTAGCCCAGGTACCCGGTTGATGATAACATTGCTGCGGTAGATAAGCCGGTAGAAGCCATCCCACAGGCCAAACGTCATGCCGTTGTCGGCCGGTAGTTCAAAATAATCGACCAGGCTATAGGCCGAGGAGGCCAGCTTGCTGACGTTCACAATGTCGTCGCTGGCGTAGTCGACGTAGAGCATATCGTTGTTGCCCCGGTACAGGTTGCCGCTGGTGAGGGTACTGTACGCTCCGTTAACGGCCGCGAGTGTACCGGCAAAGTCGGTAAACGTGGCGTCAATGGTTTGCAGACCCACCGGTTGGGGGTTCAGCATTTCGTTGCAACTGGTGGTAGCGGTCAGTAAACCGGCTACAAGCACGCATAGGTATTTGCTTTTCATGGTGATTTCCGGTTTAGAATTAGAAGCCCAGGTTAATGCCTACCGTTATGGATTTGGCAATCGGATAGGCACCGACGTCAAGACCGTTGGTGGTCACGTTGGAGCCGAAGCTGTTCACTTCCGGGTCCCAGCCGGGGTATTTGGTGAAGGTAAGCAGGTTGTTACCCTGGACAAATACCCGTGCCCGCGTCAGCAGGACTTTCTGAATCAGGTTCCTGGGTAGTTCATAACCCAGGGTAATGGTCCGGAAGCGGAAGAACGAAGCATCGTCCAGGTACCGGTTTGAAGGGATCAGCGGGTTGTTGTTGCGCGGAATGGGTACAGAGGTCTGTACGCCCGGCTCCCAGGGCTTCCAGCGGTTTTCATAAACAGATCGCCAGGTATTGGCTTCAAATGTCTCGGCCTGCAACCGCGGCTGGTTCCACAGCAAGTTGCCGTGCTGGTAGTTGCCGACCAGGTTTAAGGTCAGGCCTTTATACGAGAACGTATTGGAAATGCCCCCGAAGAAGTCGGGGAAAGGCGAACCGTACCATACCCGGTCATTATCGTCAATTACTTTGTCGCCGTTCTGATCAACGGGGATAAAGTCGCCGGGGGTGAAGTACGGCTGCGAGCCAATGCGGATAACTGGTGCTCCAGCCGCCTGTTCCCAAGTCTGGTACTGGCCTTGTTCTTTCACTACATAGAACCCACCGATGGGATGACCCACTTCGGTTCGGTTAATGTACCCGTTCACCCGCCAAACGCTGGCACCGTTGATAAACGGCAGTGTTCCCAGACTGACCACCTCATTCTTGTTGGTAGCGATGTTGAAATCCAGATTCCACCGGAAATCGCCCGAGTTGATGACGGTGGCGTTGGCGGCAAACTCAAAGCCACTGTTGCGTATTTTACCGATGTTCGTGGTATAGGCATTACCAACCCCCGAGATGACCGACAGCGGGGCCGGGCCAAGCAGGCCGGAGGTCAGCTTATCGTAATAGTCCATGGTCAGGTTGATGCGCCCCTGGAGCAGGCTGATATCCAGTCCAATATCAGTCTGATTGTTCCGCTCCCACTGGATATTTGGGTTTTCGAAGCGGCTGGGTGCGACGCCCGTGACAATGGTGTTGCCAAACACGGCATTGGAGCCACCCATCACGGCCGAGTAGAGGAAGTCTCCGATGTTCTGGTTACCCGTTGAACCGTAGCTGGCCCGTAGTTTCAGGTCGCTGATGAGTGCACTGTTCTTCAGGAAGGGTTCTTCCGAAATGCGCCAGCCGACCGAGAAGGACGGGAAGATACCGTACTTGTAATTAGCACCAAAGCGGGAAGAACCATCGCGCCGGACCGTACCCGTAAACAGATACTTATCCTGGAAACTGTAGTTGGCCCGGACAAACTGCGACACCAGCGCCGAAGGCGTTTCGCCCCCGAAAACACTGGTGGGCGTTGGCATATTGCTCAACTGGTCCAGCGCCCGGGAGGGTGAGCCCTGTGCCGCGGCACCCATAAATTTCTGCGTAAACTGCTGGGCTGAGAAGCCGGCTACCACATTGAGGGTATGCGCTCCGAAGCTGCGGTCATAGGTAAGCAGTTGGTCGGCCAGCCAGTTGTAGGTTTTGGGCTGGCTGACAAAGATGGTCTGGTTCGTGTTGGCGTCGATACCCCGCTGCCAGACCGGGTTAAAGCTCGTCAGATCATTGAACAGGTAATCCACCCCAAACAACGACTTGAACTTTAGTCCCTTCAGAATCTCCAGTTCACCATACACGCTGGAGTTGATGCGGAAGCGGTCGTAGGTCCGCTTCCGCTCTGTCAGATTCGCTACGGTATTGCCGTTTCCGTCAACAAACAGGTTGGAGTTGATGACACTGTTTGGGCGACCGGCAAACTGCCCGTTCGAGTCGTATACAGGGGCTAGTGGGCTCGCACCGGTAAGGTAGTTGAGCTGCCCCTGAAAAAACTCGTCATTATCCATATTGTTACCCTGCTGGTAACTCAGCGCGGTGCGGGTGCCGAACTTCAGCCGCTCGGTTGCTTTTACATCCAGATTCAGACGGGTCGAGTACCGCTTGGAGTAGGTGTTAATGACGATACCCTGCTGGTTGAAATAGTCGGCGCTGGCGAGAAACTGGATCCGCTCGGTACCGCCCGAACCCGACAGGCTGTAGTTCTGCATGGGTGCCTCCCGGAAAACGGCATCCTGCCAGTCGGTAGCGGTTTGCAGCAGGTACGGGTTCACCGCCCAGATATCAAAGACCTCATTGCCCCGCGTTCCGGCATTCCGGCGGTGCTCAAAAATGTACGATGCCCGTTCGGTGGCGTTGGTCACCGGTATTTTCTTCCGGAGCGACTGAACGCCATAGTACGCATCGAAATTGATCTGGGTTTTACCGGCTTTACCGGCTTTCGTGGTAATCAGGACTACCCCGTTGGCGGCCCGGGAGCCGTAAATGGCCGTAGCCGAGGCATCTTTCAGGACCTCAATACTCTCAATATCATTTGGGTTGATAGAAGCCAGCGGGCTGGAGTTGTTGGAGCCGGCCCCACCGGTGCTGCCTTCGTTACCCACCGACAGGCTATTGGCTCCTTCGTTCCAGGTGAGCGGAATACCGTCAATGACGTATAGTGGCTGGTTGGCTCCGCCCCCGGCGGTTGAGTTAACGCCCCGGATGCGTACCTGAACGGCTCCGCCCGGTGCCCCAGAGGTTTGCACAACCTGCACACCCGACACGCGGCCCTGCAGCGCCTGGTCGGCACCCATTACCGGTACCGCTTTAATTTCCTGCGACGATACACTGGCGACAGCACCGGTAATGTCCCGCTTTTTCTGCGTGCCGTAACCGACCACCACCACTTCATTCAGCGTCTGATCCGATTGGGTCAAACTAAGGCTGATGGTCGTCTGGTTACCTACCCGCATTTCGCGTCGTTCGTAACCGATAAAGCTAAAAACCAGCACCGAGTTCTCATTGGGAACGCTAATCTGGTAGTTACCATTGGCGTCGGTGGTAGTACCCCGGCTCAGGCCTTTCACGGCGATGCTCACACCGGGTAAGCCCTCGCCTTTCTCGGCATCCGTTACCCGGCCGCGCACCGCAATGTCCTGCGGAGCCTGCATTTCATGCGGCTGGAGGGTTGCCATATTTTCGATTACGGTTCTTTCCGCCGATTGGGCGGGAGCATCTGCCGGACGGGCTGCTTCGGGAAATCGCGCATCGGTGGTCTGTGCCGTTTTCTTGTCCGCCCGCTTGTTCAGGATGATGTACGAGCCGTCTTTTATCCGCTTGTAGCGCAGGCCAAACGGTTGCAGCAGCCGGTCGAGCGAGGTCTCGACCTGGTTGCTGCCGGCCAGAATGTTGGTTGGCACGGTGAAGCCTTCAATGGTCTTGTCTTCAAACAGAATGTCTACGCGGTGGCGGGACTTCAGTTCATTCAAGACGTCTTTTAGTTTGCGAACGGCAGGTACCGCCGATGGGTCGGCTTTTGGCGCTTGCCGGGCCATGGCCAGCGTCTGGCTCCAGACGGGTTGTTTACCGGCCACCAGCGCCCCGAGGAGGAGCGTCCGCAGGCCCAGTTGTCGTAGTTGTCGCTTCATGATCTATAAGGTGGTTGGAATTATTCAAAAAAAGTGACGGTGTCGTTCTGGCGATTAAAGTTGATTTCGAGCAGTTCGGCGATCACCTGAAGCAGTTCGTCGGCGGTTTTCGCCTGGAAAGAACCCGATACGGTGCGCTCAGCCAGTGCCGGCTCCCGAATCTCCACCGTGAGGCCGTAGTTTTCGTGCAGCAGGTTGGCGATTTCGGTTAGCGAGGTCTGGTCGAACACGAAGCGGTGTTCCTGCCAGGCCGAGTGATTTTCCGGCTTCGGAATCTGCTTCACCGAAACGGTACCCGCCGGATTCAGCTTCATCAGTTCGCCGGGTTTCATGGTTAATTCACGGGGCTTCTCGGCGTTGGCGTAGTATTTGACCTGTACCTTGCCTTGGTTCAGCACGACTTTGGCGTCGCGCTGCCGGGCCGATACGGTGAATTCCGTGCCAAGCACCACCACATCGAATCCCCTGGCCGTTTTTACCACAAACTGCTGATCGTCGGGAGTGTGGGTGACCGAAAAAGCCGCTTCGCCGGTCAGGTACACTTCGCGGGTGCGTTGGCCGAAACCAAAGCGGGGTACCCGCAGCGACGAGTGGGCGTTGAGGGTGACAACGCTGCCGTCGGGTAAGGTCTCTTTGCGGATTTCGCCGTAGGCCGTTTCGATGGTCCGGTACAGCAGGTGCGTGCGGTTAGCGTACAGGAGCGTCGCCAGCGCCACCAGCACTACCGTGGCGGCTGCGACCCACCGAAAGCTGAGCCGAAACCGGTTGGTATCAAGCGGGTCTTCCGCGCTGGTTGTCGGCTGCTGTTGCTGCCAGGCGTCGATCTGGGCGAGCGAAGCCGTCAGGGCGTCCTGATCGTCGGCTGCGTACTGGAGGTTGAGCCGTTCCCACTCCTCCAGCCATTCATAGTACAGTTCACGGTGGGTGGGCGTCTGCAGCCAGTCCTCAATCAGCTTGCGCTGAATGGGCGTGATGCGGCCCGCAAAATGCTCAAACAGGGTATGTTTATTAACTGAGTTGTCCATCTTGGGTGTAAGGCTTTTGTAAACGTTGACAGGAAAAACGGTGATTACCCTTAGCTGGCAATCAATAAACTGAGCAGGGTCATCAGGCCGATCTGGAGCGCCCGGCGCAGGTGCGAGAGCGCCCGGAACATATGGGCCTCCACCGTTTTTATCGAAATCTGAAGTTCATCAGCGATTTCACGGTTCTTTCTGCCCTCAAAGCGGCTCAGCAGAAACACCCGCTGGCACTGCGGAGGCAGCACACGGATTTCCTCTTCGATCCGGTTGTATAGCTCCGTAAACTGAAGCATCTGCTGCGGGTCATCGTCGGCGGGTGGCTCTTCAAACGTATCGGTTTGTTTACCCAGCAGATTATCTTTTCTGAGTTCGTCCTGCAAATGATTGTACACCCGGTTGCGAACGGCAGTGAACAGGTACGCCCGGTACGAGGTCGTAATATGCAGGTGGGCCTGCGTTTTCCAGAAGTTCAGAAAGACTTCGCCGACAATATCCTGGGCAATGTCGCGGGAGTACACAAAGCGCACCGCCTGGCTGCACAGCACGCGGTAATACCGCCGGAACAGCAGTTCGTAGCCTTTGCGCACTTCGGCCTGGAAAGCCTGCCGGATCAGCAGTTCAGCGTCGGTGGTTACCGGTTCCGGTTTGCGGAATGGGTTTGGCCGGGTGGAGTCTTCTGAGAATGATAGGGATAAGTCTGCCATAGGGGTAACGCTTACACATAGATAGACAGAAGCGTATCTTTTTACCCTTAGCGGAGTGCAAGAAATAGTTTTAATTGTTTAAAAAATTCGACAGATGTTTTTCTGTGAACTGCTTTCAATTCAGGCAATTGGCTTTATTTGGCGACAAAAAATCAGATGATTTCGAAAAAATTTTAAAGTATTCAAGTATGTTTATGGGTTAGTTTGAATGATTAATGGAATGACCCGCCGGTTTCTTTTTCTTTGCTTCTTTCTCGCCGGACAAGTTGTTTTTGCGCAGCGCGAATACCGTCCGGGTTACATCGTCAAAACTCCGGGTGATACCCTGCGCGGTTTGGTCCGGTACGTAGAGACTCACCAGCAGGCGCTGTCCTGTTGCTACCGTGCTTCCGTGAAACAAGCCGTGGCATGTTATCAACCGGATGAACTACTGGGATATGGATTTGATGGTGGTCGGGTATATCGCTCGGTGCAGGTCAACGGTTCCCGGCTGTTTATGCAGGTACTGGCCGACGGACATGCGGTCTTGTATAAGAACAGTCACCAGTATTATGTGCAGAAAGGCAGCGAATCCCTGAAAGAACTGGTGTCGGTGTCTCAGGATACAACGGTATACAGGTCTGGCAGGCCTTATATAGCCAGAAACAGGCTGTTTGCCAATTTGCTGAATGATCAGGTCATGGCCGATTGTCCGGCGGTGCAGCCTTTGCTGCAGAAAGCACTCCTGAGGGATGGTGACCTGATGGCCATTTTTGAGGTCTATAATCATTGTCGTCCGGCGAATACACCCACCAGGTTGATTGCTGTGACGGCAAAACCGCGGACGTCCGTGTCAATGGGCATAGGCCTGAGCTGGCATCGATCCACGTTATCCATCTTACCGACAAACTGGGTACCGGTAAACGCTATTTTACATCCAACCCGATCATTTATTCCCTACCCTACCTGCTGGTTGGTGCTTACATCTCCCCGTATCTCGGAGCGGTTTTCTTTCCAAACCGGGCTAAGCTTCCTACACGAAGCCTTCCGGTTTTCGTCAACCGAAGAAATAGACGAGGGGGCGGATAGACGGGTGCTGCAACGTCAGGATTTGTGGCTGCAGATGAGTTCCTTGCGTATACCGGTACAAGTTCGTTATAATGTGCCGGGTTTTCAGGCAAGACCGTACCTGGCAGTCGGGTCGTCGCTGCTACTTCCGCTGCGTTACGAGAGTAGTTATTCCATTGAGAGGCAGCAGAACAGGCTGGTTAACAGCTTTCGTTATCCTTTTTTTGTTCCGCACCAGCTGGCAATAAGTGTTACCGGTGCCCTTGGTCTGAAGATTCCGCTGAACCAGAACTTTTCCGGAGTGGTCGAAGGCCGTTACGAGATGGCGCTGGCCGGCATTGCGCAGTTTGACAATATTGACGCAACCAAAGCGCCACACGCTGCCGGATTAACGTCCCTGGCTGAAGCGCCCTATCAGGCTTTCCAGTTCTCGCTCGGTCTTCAGTTTCGTTAATCTTCTCTACAATGATTTTAAAATCAGCCCTACGCCACTGGCTTTTGTTTCTGTGGCTGTTTTGTTCGCTCACTGCCTGCCGACAGGAAGAGGCATTTGAACAGCGCGATTATCCCCGATTACGTGAAACCCTGGTGCTAGCCGTTGAGAAGGCCAGCGCTACATTTGGCGGCACAGTGCTGTCGTCCGGCACCAGCGACATCATTGATCATGGCTTTATCTGGAGAAAGGCGGTGTCTTCCCAACCCGATTTTAAGGATATTCCGGAGAATTTTACAGCGATGGAGCGAATCTCACTAGGCTCTCTCAGGGGCGGGTCAGCTTTCCAGTCAACCGTTAGTTACGGGCTGGAGGCAGGGCAGTCATACTCCGTTCGTGCTTATCTGAAAACTAAAGACGGGTATACCGTTTATGGCCAGCCGGTGGCGTTTGTCAGTCAGGGGTCTGCTCTGCCAGTAATCACCCAAATTCAGCCGGAAAGTGCTGTCTGGGGAGATACCTTAACTATTACCGGTACCAACTTCAGTTATCTGTCTGAGAACATCACCGTATTTTTTGATGAGGGCCTACCGGCTAAGGTACTATCGGCGACACCCACCGTCATACGCTGCCTGGTTCCCGAAAGCCTTACCAAAGAGGAATGCAAGATTAGTATAAAAACGGTTGCGGGGATAGCTACGTCTACGGCCACCTTTAAACTGGATACCAGTAGACCGATAATTGCCGGAATAAGTCCTGCCCTGGGTACGTTTGGAGAGACCTTAACCATTACGGGAAAAAACTTTTCGGGTGCTCCTCAATACTGGCGCGTCGTCTTCGATTACAACTATTATCAGATTCAGGGGGTGGTCACGGACGTAAATCCGACCGAAATAAAAGCGGTTGTACCGGCGCTTGACCGGCGGTTTAGTTCAGTCAAGCTGGCACGGGTAAGCTCCAGTCGCACCATTGTATCAGATCCGGCACCGGACTTGTTTCAGATGAAGCCACCTAAAATTGCTTCGGTCGAACTGCTCAGCTCTGGTGTATCTAAATGGGTAAAAGTCACCGGCAGTGGTTTTAGTAAGCCAGCAGTGACCTTTGCGGGTGTACGAGCCGATGCTGATGCCAGGGTGAGTACCGAGTTTTTGTTTAATCCGGCCGATGGTGTTTTCCCCCGGCCAACCAGCCTGGTCGATCTGAAGGTCACCTCCGCCGAGCAGGAGGATAGCCAGCGGATTTCTTTTACGTATACAGCTCCCTGGGTGAAACGCGCAAACCGGGATATTGGGCCCTTTTCGGGTAGTCCGGGCACGCCTATTGCTGCCTTTGCCCTTCAGGACAACGGTTATTTTCTTTTCTCGCGTGATTTTTATTCACCGGTTCAGGCGTATCGCTACAATCCCCAACTGTACGATTGGCAGCGGCTCCCGGATTTGCCTGTCATGGCAGGGGCCTTCTCCGGCAGTAATCTGGGCACGGTTGTTATAGACGATCAGGCCTATATTCTTAGCGGCAAAATGTACGAGTCGACACCGCCTACAATGTGGCGATACAAACCGGCTACTAATGAATGGAAGGAGGTAAAAGCACCCGGATTACCAATAACCAGCAATCAATATTCGAACAACAGGCCTTATGTAATGACTGGCATCGGCAACAAGGTTTATCTGCTGGCTGGTGAGGAAGGCGGGAGCCTGTGGGAGTACAGCGCTGTGAATGATACCTGGGCGCGGAAGCGTACAAACCTGCTGCCGGCTTCGTCGGTCTTTTCCGGCGCCTTTTCTGTCAATGGTATCCTTTACGGGGTTAGCATTGGTCAGAATCAGGATGTGGCCATGTTGTACAGCTACAATCCAGCTTCCGATGAGTGGCAGCTTAAAACCAACTTTCCGTTTGCCATTGCCAACGCTACTCGTCAATGTACAGCCTACAGCAGCGGTCAGCTTGGTTATATCGTAAGCATGCAGGAGACGGTGTCGTATGATCCTGCGTCGAATACGATTAAAAGACTTCTACAAAACCCAGGTAACAGTTCGAATACATATACCAATACTATTCTAGGGTTTTCGTACCAGAAGAATGCTTACCTGCTCAACGCGGCCTACCTTGATTTTTGGGAGGTAACCCACAATTAATAACAAGCGCCGGGGAATCTCTACGGGTGGCCCGGTCTGTATGCGGTTGCGAATAAATGAGCCAGATCCTGCACATCGGCCCGGTATAAACCAGTAGGGGTCTGATTGGTAAAATACCGGAATTCTTTGTTGAAGTGGGTCTGGTCGTAAAAACCATTTTCCACGGCCAGACCGAGCAGATCCTGTAACCCCTGCCGGCGAAAGCTGAAGTAGGTATGGATGAACCGGTTCAGTCGGGCAAATTCTTTGGGTGATAGTCCCAGATAGGTTTGAAATCGCCGTTCCAGCCATTTGTAGCTGACCTTGAGATGGACGGCCAGGCTGTCGATGGATTGCTGTCCTCTGCTGGTCACTATGCGTTGAACGGCTTCCTGAAAACGCAGATCCTGAGCCGGGTAACGGGCCAACTGCCGGCGCAGGTAGGTTTCTGTGGCTCCGATTAATTGCCCCACTGTCGAAGACGTTAGTACCTGCTCGGTTAATGCCGGTAGCCACGCTCCCAACACCAACTCTGCCGGCCAGGCAGGTTGCCCCCTTAAGCCGGCTACAGGTTGCCGGAGCAGGTGGTAAATTCCTTCGGCTGTGAACCGTATACTAAACAGCCGTTGGGTTTGCGCCTGCCGGGGTACATAGATGCCCTGGCTGTAGGCACCGGTCAGGTACGCCTGCCGACACTCAATGGCTGCTTTCCCCGGTGTAAAAAGTTGCAGGTGGTGCGGCTGGTGCAGAATAAATACCAGACTGGGCAGACCGTCGGGCAGAGCAAATTCCCACGCCCAATCGGCCCTGTTTTCGTAGTAGGCGTAATGGCTGACATACGATGCCAGTTCCGGAGCGGGTGCGTAGCGCTGGTATGTGATGCCTGCTTCCATCGTACCTGTGTCGAAAATTTACTAAAGTTCCTCGGGGTAGCTACCGTACTTTGTGGCTGTTCAACAAAACTACACGAATGTAAAGGTATGCTGACAAACAGCTTAGTAAACGGAACAGTAGCGCTGATTACCGGTGCCAGCCGGGGTGTAGGCAAAGGCATTGCCCACGAACTTGGACTGGCCGGCGCAACGGTCATTGTAACGGGCCGCTCTACCCGCAGCGGTCAACCAGACGACGACCGGCCCGGCACCATTGAAGACACCGCCGACCTGGTTACGGCATCGGGGGGTAAGGGTATCGCCATCCCGTGCGACCATACCAGTGATGAGGAGGTGAAGCGGCTTTTTGCCCGTATTCAGGAGGAGTTTGGAAGGCTGGATATTCTGGTCAACAACGTCTGGGGCGGCTACGAAGGACACGAGGGTAAGATCTTCAGCAAGCCATTCTGGGAGCAGGATCTGGACGTTTGGGAAACCATGTTCCGGGCGGGGCTGCGGGCTCATTTTACCGCCAGCTACTACGCGGCTCCTCTGATGATTGCGCAGCAGAGCGGCCTTATCATCAACATCTCCATTGGCGTAACCGGCAAATACCTTGGCAATGTCATGTACGACACCTGCAAGACCGCCGACGACCGGCTGGCTTTTGCCATGGCGCAGGAGCTACACCCGCATGGCGTTACGGCGGTGGCTCTTTATCCCGGTCACACCCGCACTGAGCGTGTCGAGCGGGTACTCACCAAAACTGGCCACGCGGACAAGTTAACCGAAACCCATTCTCCCCGGTATGTGGGCCGGGCGGTCGTCGCGCTGGCCCAGGACCCACACCTTCTGGATAAAAGCGGTCAGTCCCTCGCTACCGGCGATTTGGCTGCTCTGTACGGCTTCACTGATGTTGATGGACGGCTGATTCCGGCGTTTACGTTTTGAGGTTGAGGTAGCCCGGAATGTAATTCCGGGCTACAACTACAGCAAATCGCTAATCGTTAACTCGAACCCTGGCATTACCTCTTCTCCACCTAATTGCTGACTGAAAGATTTGATCTCTGGCTCCTGATCCGGTCGGTAAATGGTAGTTTGTTGCAGAAAGGGATTGACCAACCAGCCAAGGCGGACGCCGTTGTTCATCCATTTGACCATTTTATCCTGAATCTCCCGTAACTCGTCAGACTCGGAGACCAGCTCAATGACAAAATCAGGGCATACGTGTGCGAATTTTTTCAGATCCTCTTCAGTGACATTCGCCAACCTTTCATGGCTAACCCAGGCGACGTCCGGGGCACGCATGGAGCCATCTGGTAATGTATAACCGCCATTTGAATCAGAAACCCGGCCGAGTTTTGTTTTCCGATTCCAAATACCAACTTCAATGATGAGATCGGTATTTCTAAAGCTTGTTTGAGTTCCGGTAGGCACTTTGAAAAAGATTTGTCCGTTTTCGTCGCGTTCAATATGCAAATCAGGATTGGCCCGGCAGAACTCAAACAACTCATCCTCGGTAAAGCGACCATCCTGGGCAGGTAAGTTGATAGGGAAGCGCATAGATCGTTTTGGTATTGACGTAAAGGACTCTTCTGGGTAACAATTTACACAAAAAAGAAGCACGGCCCATTTCTGAACCGCGCTTCCCTCTCATAACTCTTCACTCCTTAATACCGGTACCACTCCGACTTGAACGGACCTTCTTTGGTGACGCCGATGTAGGCAGCCTGCTCTTCGTCCATGGTGTCAAGTTTGGCACCGACGTGCGCCAGGTGCAAAGCGGCAACTTTTTCGTCGAGCTGCTTGGGCAGCACATATACTTTGTTTTCGTACTTGCCGGGGTTGTTCCACAACTCAAGCTGAGCCAGGGTCTGGTTCGAGAATGAGCAGGACATCACAAACGACGGGTGACCCATGGCGCAGCCCAGGTTGACCAGACGACCTTCGGCCAGGACGATGATTTCTTTGCCGTCAATTTCGTACATATCGACCTGCGGCTTGATGCTGCTCTTGCTATGGCCGTAGTTGGTATTCAGCCAGGCCATGTCGATTTCGTTGTCGAAGTGACCGATGTTGCAGACCACGGCTTTGTCACGCATCTTGCGGAAGTGCCGGTCGGTGATAATACGAACGTTACCCGTAGCGGTAACGAAAATGTTGGCGCGCTCGGCAGCCTCATCCATCGTGACCACTTCGTATCCATCCATAGCGGCCTGCAGGGCGCAGATCGGGTCGATTTCGGTGACTAATACCCGGCAACCGGCACCACGCAGTGATTCGGCTGAGCCTTTACCTACGTCGCCGTAGCCAGCGACCACCGCTACTTTACCGGCCAGCATCAGGTCGGTTGCCCGACGGATGGCGTCGACCAGCGACTCGCGGCAGCCGTATTTGTTATCAAACTTCGACTTCGTAACAGAATCATTCACGTTGATGGCCGGCAGGTGGAGTGTACCGTTCTTCATCCGCTCGTACAGCCGGTGAACGCCCGTAGTGGTTTCTTCCGACAAGCCCTTGATGCCTGAGATTAATTCCGGATAGTTGTCGAACACCATATTGGTGAGATCGCCACCATCGTCCAGGATCATATTCAGCGGCTGGCGATCTTCGCCGAAAAACAGCGTCTGCTCGATACACCAGTTAAATTCTTCTTCGGTCATCCCTTTCCAGGCATACACCGGGATACCAGCGGCAGCGATAGCGGCAGCCGCGTGGTCCTGCGTCGAGAAGATGTTGCAGGACGACCAGGTAACATCGGCACCCAGTTCAGCCAGCGTTTCAATCAGCACGGCGGTCTGGATGGTCATGTGCAGACAACCAGCGATGCGGGCACCCTGTAGGGGCTTTGAGGGGCCAAACTCCCGGCGGAGAGCCATCAGGCCAGGCATCTCGGCTTCGGCCAGCCGGATTTCTTTGCGGCCCCAGTCGGCGAGGGCAATATCTTTTACTTTGTAGGGAACGTAAGCAGACGTTTGCGTTGACATAATAGACGAAGTTTCGAAGTTCTGTAAGCCGAATTAACACCGGCGCAGATGAATTCTATAGAAAGTACAAAATTAGCGAACGCAGGTCAGAATGCCTAACCGGGATGAGCCAGGAAGCAAATAGCTTAGCAAGCGGTCAGACCGTTGGTAGGCAGCGGATTACTTCAGCACCGGTCGCAGCTTCTCCGCCCAGATGACGTATCCTTTTGGGTTCATATGGAGGCTGTCTGCTTTGAATAATTTACCCTTAGGTTGCCCGTTACTATTGAGCATCGGTGTATACACATCCACATAGGTGGTACGGCGCTGTTTGGCCAGAAAATCCTTTATCAGGCGGTTCGCTTCCAGAATGACCGGAAAGTACTGCCGGCGCGACGGGCTGGGTTTCATTGAAATAAAGACGATCGGCGTTTTCGGCAGATCTTTTCGAATCTTCCGGAATAACGTCACAAACCGGTCACAGGCCTCCTGAGCCGATACTTTGCCGGAGGCAACATCATTCTCTCCCGCGTACAGCACGATCTGTTTCGGACGGTACGGAATTATAATCCGGTCGGCGTAGCGGATAACATCAGGCAAGCTGGAACCGCCGAAGCCGCGGTTCAGCACGACCTTATCCGGAAACGACTCCTGCAGGTTATCCCACAGCCGGATCGACGAGCTACCGGTAAACAGAATGGCGTTTTTGGGCGGAGGGCTAACCAGATCTTTGGCTTCAAACGCCAATATCTCCGCCTGAAACGGCGGTACCACCTGGCAATAACCTACAACAGGTAAAACCGCAACAACGGCAAGGCGCAATATGAAACGTAACACAGGTACGGGGAAAGAATGATTGAATGGTTGAATGATTGATTACATAAAGTGTAGAATGAGAGAAAAATAGAGGGTTAAACGGCGAAGCTACCCATTCAATCACTCTATCCTTCAATCATTATCAAATAAACGGCACCACCGACTCCAGCCCAATGCCCCGTGAGCCTTTCACCAGAATATGGGTGTGCTCAAATGGGTGGTCGAGCAGCCAGTTGTGTAACGAAAACTTATCGGGGAAGTAATATGCTTTCGGCAGCGCGGCCAGGGCATATTTCATGTCCTTACCAGCCAGAATAACGACATCGAAGTTACCCGTCGCCACCAGTTCGCCCAGCGCAGCATGCTCCACTTCGCTCTCCGGACCCAGTTCGTACATATCGCCCAGAATGACCACTTTCTTCTGCGCGGACAAATTCATGAACTGCTGCACGGCGGCTGCCATAGACGACGGATTCGCGTTATACGCATCCAGCAGGATGGTGTTGGAGCCTTTAGCCACTACTTGTGATCGGTTGTTGGTCGGGTTGTAGTCGGCGACGGCGCGGTTGGCTTCTTCGGGCGGCACCCCAAAATATTGCCCGATGCAGAGGGCAGCCGCCATGTTTTCGAAATTATACCGCCCTGGCAGGTGGGTAGTTACCTCCCGGCCTTCGGCATCCCGGTATACCACCACAGGCGTATCCTGTACCAGCGTGGCATCATAGGCACCGTCGGGGGTCAGATACGCCACCAACTCGTTAAACTGTCGCTCCTGCGCCATGGCCTGGAGCGTGGCATTGCTGCCGTTTATAAAAACGGTACCGCCCGATTGCGCCAGCCAGTCGAACAGTTCGCCTTTGCCTTTGCGCACGCCTTCGACCCCGCCGAAGCCTTCCAGGTGCGCTTTGCCAATGTTGGTAATCATTCCATGGGTGGGTTCCGCAATGGAGCTGAGCAGGGCAATTTCCCGCTGGTGGTTGGCCCCCATTTCTACTACGGCCATTTCGTAGCTGTCGTTAATGGCCAGCAGGGTTAGGGGTACGCCGATGTGGTTGTTGAAATTGCCGGGGGTGGCGTAGGTTCTGTACTTCTTCGACAAGACATCGGCAATGAGCTCTTTCGTGGTGGTTTTACCGTTGGAGCCGGTCAGGGCGACAATGGGAATGGTGAGCGTCCGGCGGTGGTAGCGGGCCAGCGCTTGCAGCGCCGTCAAGCCATCGTCGACCAGCAGCAGACGCGAATCCCTTTCCGCAACTGCCGGATCATCAACAATGGCGTAGCGGGCTCCTTTTTCCAGCGCTTCCTGGGCAAACTGGTTGCCGTTGAAGGCCGGACCTTTCAACGCAACGAACAAACAATCCGGCGTAATCTTCCGCGTATCGGTCGAAACGCCGGTGCATTCCAGGAATTTATCGTAAAGATGAGACAGAGAAATCATGCACAAACAGACCAAACAAAGGGCCTTCTACGTTAGAATATAAGTTTCGCTTATCCATAACCGGGCATGCCCGGCATCATAAGTCCCAAAATTACATGAAAAATTGGACTGCCGTGGGGCTCTTTGTGGCTTCCTTTTGTTTGCTACCGTTTCTCGGCGTTGCCCAGACTGCTTCCCCCTTTACCTTCCAATATAATCAGCAGGTGCCCGTCTCCATGAACGGTCAGTCGCTGCCCAATGCCTGGGCGGGTGGCCTGAATGCCGCTCAGTTTACCAAAATGCACCTGAACGACGATGGCCGCGAGGACCTGGTGGTCTTTGACCGGACCAGCAACAAGATCAGCACCTTTCTGTCCGACGGTCTGTCCTGGCAGTACGCCCCCGACTACGAAGCGCAGTTTCCGTCGGTGCAGAACTGGATGATACTGGTTGATTATGATGGCGATGGCCGTAAAGATCTGTTTACCCATGTGCCGCAGGGCGTAAAGGTACTGAAGAACGTATCGACCAGCGAACGGGTGAGCTGGCAGGTGGTAGCCGATCCGCTGCTGCACGAAGGACTGTCCTCCTCAAAGCTAAACCTGTACGTTGCGTCGACCGATGTACCAGCGATTGTGGATTTTGACGATGACGGTGACATTGACATCATCGCCTTTGATATAACCGGCAATTACGCCGTCTACTTTCAGAACCTCAGTAAGGACCGGCAGAATGCGGCCAGTACCACGCCGGGTCTGGACTTTAAGCGTACAGGCCAGTGCTGGGGTAATTTCATTAAAGAACATTGCAATGACTTTACGTTTGGGGTTGATTGCAGCGTATCGGGTGGACGGCTGGCCGCTACGGCCAAGGCCAATCCGCGGGCCAAGGTGTTGCATGCCGGTAACACCATTACGGTGATGGATACCGACGGCGACGGCAAAAAAGACCTGCTGTTCGGCCATGTGTCGTGTACCAACGTGGCCCGGCTGCGTAATGCCGGTACGAACAACGAGAAAGCCAACTTTGTCAGTTTCGACGCCAAATTTCCGGCTCAGGATGCGATCGAGTTCAAAATCTTTCCGGCTACTTATTTTGAGGATATGGACGGCGATGGCATCAAGGACTTGGTGGCGTCTCCGAACACTTATAATAATGAGGGAACGCTGATGGATTTCCGGGCGTCGAACTGGTTTTTCAAAAATGTCGGCACCACGGAAAAACCGGACTTTCAGCTTGTACAGAAGAACTTTCTCCAATCAGATATGATCGACTTGGGTGAGAATGCGGCCCCGACGCTGGCTGACCTCGACGGCGATGGGGACATGGACCTGCTGGTGGGGAACGGCGGTATCCGGGGGGATAAAGGGTACCGGGGCAGTATCTGGTATTTCGAAAACAAAGGTACCTCGGGCAGTCCGGTGTTTGAACTGATCACCAGCGACTACCTGCGCCTGTCGGAGACGTTGCAACTGACCGATATTGTACCGGCGCTTGCCGATGTCGATGGGAACGGCTCCCTGGATCTGGTTATTACGGCAACGACGTTTAAAGGGGCGGAGATCCGGGTGCTTTACAACAAGGCTCCGCGTGGGGCGGCTGCCCAGTACACCCTGGCCGACGCTAAATTGCTGCCTGTACCGGACCGCTTCTCACCGGGCGATCTGCCTGTGTTCTACGATGTAGATAAGGATGGTAAACCGGATATGCTACTGGGCAAGGCCTCTGGTAATATCGAATACCACCGGAATACCGGAACGCCCACTACGCCGGCCTTTCAGGTGCAGACAACCGAGTTTGGGGGTATAAAGTTAAATTTGCTGGCCCGTAGCCCATCGCTTGTTATAGCCGACTTCAACGCCGACCAGAAACCGGAACTGCTGACTACCACCCGCGACGGAAAGGTGCAGCTATACCGCTGGCCCGACAGCCCCACCCAGGCTTTAACCCCGCTGGAGGGCGTGGGAGGCATACCCATGCCGGGTGGTGGGCTTATTAGCACGGCGGCTGACCTGGACGGCGATCAACTGCCCGATGTTGTTATGGGTACGATGACCGGCGGACTTCGTTACATCAAAAACACCACCGAGAAGGCGGTTATTACCGGCATAATACCGGTGTTCGGTATTTCCGAAGAAGACATCATCCACCCCTGGGCATACCCCAACCCGACCGAGCGGTATATCAACATCCGGCCGCCTTTTGGTGGCGTAGCCGAAGTGCTGTCGGCCGGCGGGCAGCGCATTCTGCCGGGTCAGTCGGTGCAGGCTGAGGCCCAGACGACTTTCGATCTGGGATCGCTGCCGGACGGGATCTATTTTATCCGCTTAACCGGCGATGGTCACCCGGCCCGGCTGCAGAAGGTGGTGCTGTGGAAATAAACGTTGTTTAAAACCTCCGTCAGTCTTATTGGTTAATACATTCATCCGGCCCAGTCTGGCAGGTAGCGGATGAGCCGGTATTGAACCAATAAAGACAAGACGTTATGGAAAGCAATAACAATGATTCGCCCAATCGGGTAGAGCAGACGGGTGGCCCGGAGGGTGGCGTATCGCCGGAGCGGGTGAATGTGCCCGAAAACGATGTAGATTTCAATCCGGCTGTTTATTCAGAGTTTGGCATGGACGACACCACCGATGTGTACAGCCACCCCGACGATGAAGCGGCCGATACCATCCTTTATACCGACAATATTACGGCGCAACACGCCATGGATCAGGTGCCAAATGGCCCTGCCTTCGACGAACTGCCCGAAGATATGATTGACGAGGAGATCACCGAAGCCGACGAGGATAACGTTGATCCGTATCTGGATGAAAAGTAGTTAGTAGTAGGCAGTCTTCAGCAGGCAGTAGGCATAAAAGGAGCCACTAAGTTGCTCATTCAATTTGCCAACTGCTTACTGCAAACTGCCTATTTCTTTAACCTCACCCCCATATCCTCCACCATCGGTTCCGCTACGGGGAGGTAAACCGTGAAGGTCGCACCCTCGCCGATCTGGCTGTGGGCATTTACGTAGCCCTGGTGGTTGTCGGCCACTTTCTGGACAATGGCCAGCCCGATGCCGGTGCCCTGGTATTCGCTGCGGCCATGCAACCGCTGGAAAATGGTGAAAATGCGGTCCAGGTATTTGTCATTAAAACCAATCCCGTTATCGGCAATGCTGATGGCGTAAAACTCCTTATCGAGATCCGAAGCCCTGACGGAAGTGCCCGGCAGCGGAGTGATGTCGCGGCCGAGTAGTTGGACGCAGTTGATTCGGATGTTTGGAGCGATGGCTGCTTTGGTAAATTTCAGCGCATTGCTCAGCAGATTCTGGAAGAGTTGCCGCAATTGAAGCGCATCGCCTTTGACAACCGGCAGAACAGTGATGTCAATTACCGCCTGTTTGTCACGGATTGCAGTCTCCAGGTCTCCCAGCACTTCACCAACAATAGTCTGCAGGTTTACTTTCCGGAAAGGCTCTCTCTGGGAGGAAATGCGCGAGAAGGTCAGCAGATCCTGGATCAGTACGTTCATGCGCTGAGCCGCCGACCGCATACGGTCAATCAGATCCGTACCAAATGTATCAATAACGTGACCGTATTGCGTTTGCAGCACTTCGCCAAACGCGGTTATCTTGCGCAGTGGCTCCTGTAAATCGTGGGAGGCTATGTATGCAAATTGCTCCAGATTCTTATTCGACCGCTGAAGCTCTTCGATGTACTTCTGCAAATCCTGCTGGTAGCGTTTCGAGGCTGTTATATCGATAAAGGAAACCAGCACGCCATCGTCGAATTTAGCAGCCAGGATCTCGTACCAGCCATTCAGGCCGTCGGCTTCGTAGTAGCTTTCGGTCCGGTACGATGAACCGGTTTCGATGGTCTGCACGTACTGCTCAAACAGGCCGGAATACGCCAGCGTAGGGAAAAGTTTTTTTAGGGTACGCCCCACCATCTCGTCGGGAGACAGGCCTGTAAGACTCGCAGCCGCTTCGTTGGCGAGTTTGAGCTGAAGATCGTAGACCACGCCCTGCTCATTGCGTAAAGCCTTAAACATCACCAGGCCGTTGAGCGAACCGTTGAGCATACTTTCAATCAGGTCGGTCTGCTCCTCGGAGGATTTTTGTCGGAGGTAGCGCTCCGTAATATCATTCAGTGATACCGCCACGCCATCGCCGTACGGAGCCAGGTTGATCGTATACCAGGCTTCGCGACCATTGGGTAGCGGGTAAGCCGCTTCAAATTCGTAGGGTTGGCCACTGGCAATCACCTGGGCTGCATACCGCCAGAAATCCTGCTCCAGGCTACCCGGAAACAAATCGCCAACCAGCCGGCCAAGCATCTGCGCTTCGGTCATGCCGGTAATCTCTTCCGCTTTCTTGTTTGCCAGAATCACGCGGAAGTCCTGAATATCACCTTGTTTATCCCGTACACAATCGTATATGACAATTCCATTGCTGGAAAAGTCTAACGCTGCCCGCAACAGGTGTGGATCGTTGGGGGCAGTCCGCATATTATTCCTCATGGCTATAACATTGAGTACAATGTCCCGGCTGAGGAGTCCCTATTGACAGTAGGTAGCCGGACTGTTCTTGTAATTTTCTTTTTATGTAACTGTTAGCCTACGGTTTTGTTAATCAGATTAGTAGTTGACTGACTAATCATAAACATGGCTGTTCGCATTCCTGGCTGACTCTATCCCTGAACAGCCTAAGGGAAAGATCAGTGGGGGTTCACGTATAAATACCTGCGTTGAAAAGGGTACCCTAAACTGGTTAAAAATATAAAGCAGCCCTTTTTCGTCAAAATCAATACGTAACTATAACCTTTTTTTCGAGTAGACGGCCCTACTAATTATGTAGTTTTGAGTATTCGGTTTATACGTGTATTAACGCAAAAAGGAGGGCGCTATATTGCATACCGCACGCTCCGGTTAGTTACAGGCCGGAGCGCCAACGGTAGGGCAGGTAGGCCTGTCGACACCGTTCAGGCTTCGCAGGCAGTAAGTAGCCGCTTGTCAATGCTTTATGGGCTATAAGCATTGACTATGCTGCCGAACCTCTGCTCTGCTAACACAACAAGAAATCTTTGGTTGGCTCTTCTGGCAACGGGCTGTCTTGTGCTATCCCTTGCCGCCTTCCAGAATCAATCGTCAACCGAAGATCCCTTCGATACGCCCCATACGGTCAGCCAGAAGCCTATCCTCACTCGCCAATCTCCGCAGGAGAGCCTGAAATCCTTTCGCCTGCCCAAAGGATACCGGCTCGAACTGGTCGCCAGCGAACCGATGATTGCCGAACCAGCCGCCATTGCGTGGGATGGCAACGCCCGCATGTACGTGGCGCAACTGGAAACGTATATGCAGACGATCGACGCCAGGGGGCAGGATGAACCCCGCAGCCGGGTGATGCTGTTGGAAGATACCGATAACGACGGCCGGATGGATAAAAGCGCGGTGTTCATCGACAAACTGGTGTCGCCCCGCATGATCCTCTGCGTTGGGCGGGAGGTGCTGGTCAACGAAACCAATTCCTATGACATCTATGCGTATCAGGACACCAACGGCGACGGCAAGGCCGACAAAAAACGTCCGGTGTTCCAGATGCCGAAAAAAGCCTACGGCAATGTGGAGCACCAGCGCAGCGGGCTGGACTGGAACCTGGATAACTGGATTTACGTCACCACCGATCCAGTGCGCTTCCGGTACAGAAACGGGGTGTTGGACGTCGATACGCTGGTCAGCGGCTCAAACGGGCAGTGGGGCCTCACCCACGACAATTACGGCCGGTTGTTCTTCAGTCGGGCGGCTTCGGGTATGGCGGCTTCGGGCTTCCAGATCAATCCCGTCTACGGACAGCTTGATTTGCCGGATGCATTTCAGTCCGGCTTCAGTCAGATCTGGCCCATCGTGAAAACACCCGATGTGAATGGTGGTCCACGGACCCTTCGGCCCGACAGTACCATGTTTGGCTTTACCTCCGTCTGCGGCCAGTCGGTTTTCCGGGGCGACCGGCTGCCCAAAAGCATGGAAGGCGACTACCTCGCAGCCGAGCCGGTGGGCCGCTTCATCCGTCGGGCCAACATCAGCGATACCGACGGCAAGATTTCGCTCGCCAACGTCTATCCGCAGGACGAGTTTATTGCGTCGACGGACATGAACTTTCGGCCGGTTAACATCTACACGGGGCCGGATGGGTGCCTGTACATCGTAGACATGTACCGGGGCGTCATTCAGGAATCGACGTGGGCGCAGCAGGGGAGTTATCTGTACGACCAGATCATGAGCAAAGGCCTCAACCGGAACGTGAAGAACGGCCGCATTTACCGGCTGGTCTACGAGGGGATAGCGCGTGGACCTAAACCCCGGATGCTCGATGAACCGACCAGTAAACTGGTTACGTACCTGAATCATCCCAATGGCTGGTGGCGGGATAATGCTCAGAAAGAAATCATCGTTCGTGATGATAAATCGGTGGTGCCTGCTTTACGAAAAGTGGTGGTAAACCAGACCGGCAATTCACCGGAATTGTACCGGTTACACGCCTTATGGACGCTGGAGGGAATGGATGCTGTCGATAAGCCGTTGCTGCTCTCGGCGCTGATGGACCCGGATCATCAGGTCCGCAAAGCTGCCGTCCGCATTAGCGAGCCCTATGTGAAAAAAGACGACCCGGCTGTGCTGGTCAGGCTTAGCGCAATGGCGGGTGATGCCAGCCGGGATGTACTCACCCAACTCGTTCTGTCGCTGCGTGTATCGGAATCACCCAAGGCAACCGCCCTGGCAGAACAGATCATGGCCCGAAAGCCGGACGACGAACTGCTGACCAGTGTCCGCAAAAGTCTGCAAAAGAATGACGAAGCCAGAAAATACGGCTACAAGCTGATGGCGCTGGACGAATCGGCCCGTAAATCCATCATCGAAGGTGCTACCATCTTCAACTCCCTTTGTGCGGCCTGCCACGGTCCCGAAGGGCAGGGACTGGCGACCAAAGTAGCCCCGCCCCTGATCAGCAAATTCAAGCTGATTGAAAACAAGGATGAAGTCATCAAGATCATGCTGCACGGGTTGAGGGGGCCGGTCGATGGCGAACGCTACAACGACCAGATGCCGGCCATGGGCAGCAACACGGATGAATGGATTGCGTCGGTGCTGAACTACGTCCGCTACGACCTGTGCATGCGCAGCTTCCCGCAGATGAGCGCTGGTTACATCAACTGGGTCATCGTAAAACCCGAGCAGGTAAAAGCCGTGCGGGAGCACACCGCCGGCCGCACCAATGCCTGGACCTGGACCGAACTGCTGGCAGAGCGGGATAAACTGCGCCAGAGTCAGGCTAAGAAGTAATAGATCCTACTGCCGTTCCAGCTTTTTCAACTGCTGCTGTATATAGTCTTTTGACAGCCAGTTGGTGCCGATCATCACTCCTTCAATGTTGCGGGTCTGGCTGATGTCTCGCAGCGGATTACCGTTCAGCAACACCAGATCCGAAACATTACCGGTCTTGATGGTACCCCAATCGGGTTTGTTAAAGTATCGGGCTACATTGACGGTACCCGTGCGCAGCGTCTGGTACGGTGTCAGTCCGGCATCGACCATGTACTGCATTTCGTGGTGAATCGCGAAGCCGGGCACGTTAAAGACCTGGGGCGCATCGGAGCCAAGTAGCAGTTCAACACCGTTTTCCTGACAGGCTTTAATAAGCTGCCGGCGAATCTGCAGAAACTTCTCCGCCCGGTCCTTCCTGAAGTTCGGATTATTGTTGTAGTTGTTCTTGGCGTTCACCCAACTCCGGATCTCTTCCGGCCGCATGTATTTCATCTCCGGCGCTTTGGTAAATTCCTCCGCCGGCATTGGCGACAGCCACCGCTCGGCCAGCGCCTGGGTCGGCACTACCCGAATGTTCTTGTCGCGCAGCGCCTTCATCAGCGCCGGAATTTTGGCCGGATCAGCCCGGTAGCCGATCCAGGCCCCGAACAGGCCGGTTTCCTGTTCCACCAGCGTATCGCTGCCGGGGGTAATGGCTTCCACAAACCCGTCGAGGTGATCGATGGAAGCATACTCCGCATCAATCGCCCGCCAGACACCTACGTTGAACGAAACGTGCCCGGCAAACGGAATACCTAGCTCTTTGGCCGTGCGGGCAATGGCCGGAAACGTCTCGCGGGTAAGACCCGGATGCAGTTTGAGAAAATCATAACCGGCTGCTTTCTGCCGGCGTACCATCTCCGCACCCTGCTCGGCTGTTTTCACACTCTGGCTGCTGAAGGAGGGACCGGAGCTGTAAAAATGCGGCCCCAGAATCTCCCCGCTGTTGATCTTACTCCGTAGCTCCAGGTGCCTCGGGTGGCCCAGCATACCCCGGATGGTGGTAATACCGTTGGCCAGGTATAGCATCAGCACATCCTTCATCGGCTCAATATCATCAATCGGCGGCACGTGCGCGTGAATCTCCGCCCAACCAGGCATCAGGTATTTTCCCTTGCCATCAACCACTAGCGCGTTATTGCCGTACCTGACCCGACCCTCATTGCCCATAGCGGTAATCTTCCCATCCCGCACCACCACCGTCTGATTTTCCAGCACCCGTTCCGCATCCATTGGCACCACGTTCACCGACCGGAAAACAATCTCACGCTGGCGGTTGCTAGCGGGCTGCTGAGCCAGGAGTGATTGGGTCAGGACGACAAGGCAAAGAAAGGATAGGAGACGCATAGTAGTATATTTGAGGGCAAGGCTTTGGTGTATTTGCACTCGAATATAATCCTTTTCGCAAATTGCTATGGTGTTTATTCGAATTTACCGCATCCGAAAAGGTTCCGGAGCGGTTGGTATTTGCATTTTATCGGCTAAAATAAGATCGAGTTGGGTATTGACCCGTAACGGCTCCAACAGTAAACGCTGCTTAGGTCATGGCTCCAATATGGTAATTCCATTTCGAGTGGGATACCATGAAACGAAGGCGTGAGTCTATAACGTAGGTAGAAGCTTACGTGCCCCCTCGGGGATTGCTAATCGGATTGATGGAGGTAACCAGTAGGGATTCCTAATTTATTGGTCTCGGCATTACAGGTGACTTTTGCATCCCATTGCTAAAAATATCTTCTGCAATCTTTAACCCGAGAGGAACTCCACCGATGCCGGCAATCCTCGGATTTGCAGGATCTAATCCTCTGTTGAGAGCCATTCTGTTGTTGTTATTCACAGCGAAGGCGTCGAATACCCAATGTACGCCAAGATATACCCGACTTCTGCCATTTTCTTCAATCATTTGCCATAGCCCTCCATTGGGAAAATTGCGTACATGTCGGGGGCGAACAGTTCCTTCGTTGTCCTGATTTACACCATTTAATTCTTCTGAAACAAAAGAAAGGCTATTAAACAATTGGTCAGCGTTTCTGTCTCCGACGGCTACGCCCCCATTGTTAATACCACCGGGTCCCGGACCGTAAAATAACCGGGCCATGTGCAAAGCAGCAGCCCCGAATGTGGCATGTCCGGATGGATAAGCTGGAAAATTGGGGGTGAAATTTTTGGACCTTCCAACGATTACCTGGTTAAAAGGGAAGGTAGGAGTAGTTTGTTGAGTGGTGATAAAGTTCTTATTCATGGCATTTGTGGCAGGTGCGCCTAAAGGCAGCCATGAGGAGTCGCAGTCGTTGTCTACATTATTTTGAGGAACCGTTTCCCATCCCATGGACTGATCGTGTTCACGAATACCCACAACCGGTCGCCAAAAGTTATGAATGTATTTCTGATCCCAGGCTAAAATGCCAGCATCAGCCATGGCCACATTTACCAGTGTAAACAAACGTGCATTCTGTGCTTCACTATTTCCTCGATCATTAGCTACAACGCGTATAATTTGATTGTATAAACGTGGAGGTGTTCCTAGGCCCGCAGCCCCATCATAACCCCAATAGAGTCCAATTAGCGTTTGATCAGTTATACGGGGTGGTATATTATTAGGTAATGTTCCCATTAAGTTAGGGGCTATTCCTCTGCCGCGTACCTCTCTTAATGCTCTTAAATAATCGGGTGCATTATAGGGAGGTGGTGCCAACTCAAATCTATCTGTGATTGAAAATCCTTTTGAAAGTGCTCCATAGAAAGGCGCGTGAAACCCTTGATCAGAGTTATCCGGATCAGGACGATGAGCACCACGTGCAACAGAAAAAGCATAGCCATCATCACTGGCAGAAGGATCATCTTTTCTGTCATTCAATATATATTGAGCTATCTGCATTCCAAAAGCATGCCCCTCTGCAAGACCCGGTCCCTGTAAGGCCGCAGCTTCAACAGCCTGAAGATGCTTTTGATCAAAAAAAGGCTTTTGGCTATCATAAAGCCTTGATAATGTTGCATGAGCGGCAGTAGCTACTGCCGCTTGCGCTGAAGCACCGGGAGCTGGAGGAATAATGGGAACGGCTGCCGGGATATAAGGTGGGAGTTGAGGATCGTTAACTATTCGAGCATACGCTTCATACATAGCTAAATGAACGATGGCCAGAGCCCGTGAACTGAGCGTTGGTCCCGTCTGTTCCTTTTTTCCATTAGTGTGACTAACCCGATTTGCTTCAAGAGCAACTTCGTTCCAGAATAGTATACAATCCATAATGATATAGTTTTAGAAGTGGTTATAAAGAGGCTTTTTGTAAGTATTTATTTAGAGGTGCTACCGGGATACTTAAGGCTGGTATTTTTTAATTTTTAACCAATACTCTATTTTATAAAAACTAGTTATAATTTATTTCAAATTTGGCGATGGAACGAGACTTGCTATGTAAGAGTATAATGAAAGTAAGGTAGTCCTAAAGTTGTAATGATAGGTTGTAGTGAGTCACTACAAACCGAATGGAGTTGATATGTCGGTTCAGCTTTTTAGAAAAGGACAAGCTCAACCGCACTA
>NZ_BAABHD010000067.1:0-44934 GCF_039541915.1 Nibrella saemangeumensis | reverse complement strand
GATGGAGCCTTCCTTGGGCGTCGGCCCCTGGGGAGTCCAGTTGTCGATGATGAGCTGGTTGTTGACCCACACGCGGGTGCCGTCATCATTGTTGGTGCGGAAGCTATAGCTACCACTCACCGGGGCCTCTACCTGACCGGTCCATCGGACGGAGAACTCATCGGCATTGACCACACCGGGCTGGGGCGAATCCGTATTCCAGAAGAAATTGATAGTCGGGTCCAGCCGGGAAAGCACCGGCGTGCCTGATAGTGACGTATTGTTGTAATAATTTCCCGTCAGACCTGAGCCGCCCGTAGCTACCGTGATCGTAAACGTTACGGTGGCTGAGAGGCCAGCCGGATCAATTGCACGGACTGTTACGGTACTGGTACCACCCGTAGTAGGTGTCCCCGAAATCGTCAGTCCTTTTGCTGAGAGGCCGGCCGGTAAGTTGGTAATCTGGTAGGTTAGCTGGTCGCTGTTGGGGTCGGTGAATGTATTGAAGGGGATCGTATACGTAAAGCTACCACCCGGAACCGCACTTTGGTTTGGAATACTGCCGGCTGCCACTGGGGCCTGATTGCCGTTCGTCTGAAAGGCAGGCTGATAGGGTGTGACTGTCGCCAGAAAAGATTCGGTAATAACGTCTGCCCACAATTGAGCCGCCTTGGTTTGGCCACCGCTGTTAAGATGAACATCGTCGTAGCGGTCTGAAGGCGTCAGCCCAGTGTCATAATCCGGACCAGCCAGGTTGTTGCTGCTTTGGGCCACCCGATCCTGCACCTGCCGAATGTGGTGCTGCGGATTCGTGTACAGATAGGGGGTATGCCGGTTGATAACCGCTTTCAGGGAGAATCCCAGCTCCTGACGAGCTTTATTCAGAAAGCCGTTGTACCAGCCCGTGACTTCGTCCACGTTCGTGAATGGGTAGTCGTTCTGACCATGATCCACCAGCACCGCCCGAACGCCCGTTTGCGGTACGTACTTCTCCAGCGTATTTTTCAGGTTTCTGTAGGGCATCTGAACGGAGGCATCGACAAAATAGTGGTCGAAATAAATGTTCTGGGACGATTTGTACCACATATCAATGTTGGTTCCCCCGTAGGCTGTCTGATAGATCGCTACGGGTACATTGTAGCGCTGGGTCAGAATCTCGGCAAAGCGGGACCAGAAATAAGGCTGTACCCCGTTTGTTGAGGGAACAACATTGCCGTACTGCGCAAACGTATTCAGAAGCTGGCTGGGGTCCGATATAACCTGATACAGCGGATTGTCGGGTGGCATTGGTACGGCGCTGGCACGGTCCTCGTTAGAATAAGGAATGGAATAGCTTTGGTCGCCATGCGCCACCGAGTGACCGGCTATGATGAAGACTTCTCCAACGCCAACCCGGTCGACCCGGAACGTACCCCGGTTGGTTTCCAGGATGAGTTCATACCAGCCACCGGGTACATTGGTCAGCGCCCCCGAAAAGCTGCCGTTGCTGATAGGCAGGCTGGTTGACCCAACCTGGCCGCCCGTCTGACGCGAAACCAGTCGGGCGCTGATGGAAGTAACCGTACCATCGACCTGACCGCTGATGGGGATGGTGGCCGTGTTGCCGGTACTACGCTGGTAAACGATGCGATTAAGCGGACGGGAAATGGTTACCTGAGCCAGCGTCGTGGTGATACACAGTAACCATGCCGATAAAATAAGTAGAGAGCGGGACATACAGATTGTCAGAAATTTTCAGATACTCGTTACGGTATGAGCGTAGTTAGTTAGGCTTGTGTTGAGAGAAAGTTCGGTGACTTGCAGGAAAAGCGCAGTGCCGGATAGCTGGATAGGGGCTATGTTTTAATAACCAATCGGCAAAGGCAGGTTGGTGCAGGCCCAAATCCGTTGGAGAAGCGTAAAAATTTTTCAAAAGAAACGTTACGGTTGGCAGAGACTGCAAAATTAGCCACAAAAAGGCACATAAACAGATGAAAAGCAATATAGCAGCCTACCGTTCGCTCAAAAGGGAGTAAAACTTTAAGATGTAAAATACTACATCCTACGAATTACTACTGGGTTATAAAGTAAACGAAAATGCCCAGCAGGACGGTCCGACGTCTCAGTGCTGGGCGTTAAAGTGGTCCCGCCGGGAATCGAACCCAGATCTAAAGTTTAGGAAACTTCTATTCTATCCGTTGAACTACGAGACCATAAAAAACCTGCAAGTGTAAGCACCTTGCAGGTTCTCAGACGCAAAATACTAAAAAATTCGTCATATGCCCAAACCGTCGGCCGTATCCTTGTCCTCCGAAAATTGGGAGAGGGGAATGTCCAGCCAGTTGGGGTAGATGGTATAGTGCTTCTCCCTCACAATCCGGAACAGCAGCTCGCGTAGCTCGTCGATGTTCTCGCGCTTCTCGGCGGAGATAAAGACGACGTGTTCCGCTTTCCGGGTCAGGTATGTTTTCTTCAGGTATTCCAGCGCGGTTTGCTTCCGCACGGCCACCGGTACGGCTTCGTCGGGAAAGTTGCTTTCCTCCCAGTGCTCGTGCTGCGCCATCCATTCTTCTTTCGGCTCAAACTGATCCATTTTGTTAAAGACCAGAATCGTCGGCTTGTCACCCGCGCCGATCTCGGTGAGCGTATCGCTGACAACCTCGATCTGCTCCTCAAACGACGGATGCGATACATCCACCACATGTAGCAGAATATCGGCTTCGCGTACTTCGTCCAGCGTCGATTTAAACGATTCGATCAGCGTAGTGGGCAGTTTGCGGATGAAACCAACGGTATCGGTCAGCAGGAACGGGATGTTACCCAGCACTACTTTCCGTACAGTAGAGTCTACGGTGGCAAACAGCTTGTTTTCGGCAAAGACATCGGCTTTGGCCATCGTGCGCATCAGCGTCGATTTTCCCACGTTGGTGTAGCCCACCAGCGCCACGCGCACGAGCCGGTCGCGCTCTTTCCGACGAGTGATGCTTTGCTTGTCGATCTTCTCCAGCTTTTCTTTCAGAAACGCAATGCGATCCTGCACAATCCGGCGGTCGGTCTCGAGTTCCTTTTCCCCCGGACCACGCATCCCCACGCCCCCTTTTTGGCGGCTCAGGTGGGTCCACATCCGGGTCAGACGCGGGTACATGTACTGATACTGCGCCAGCTCTACCTGCAGCTTGGCCTGGGCCGTCTGCGCCCGTTGCGAGAAAATGTTCAAGATCAGCAGGCTTCGGTCCAGTACTTTAATTTCCTGGAAAGCCTGTTCGAGGTTGCGTACCTGCGAAGGGGTCAGGTCATCGTCGAAAATAATGCAATCGACCGGGTTATCGATAATAAAGGTTTGAATCTCTTCGAGTTTGCCTTTGCCGACAAACGTGCGGGTGTCGGGTCGTTCCAGTCGCTGAACAAAGGATTTGACCGTAACAATGCCGGAGGTCTCCGCCAGGAAAGCAAGTTCATCGAGGTATTCCTGGGTTTTTTCGGCTGACTGCTTCTGCGTTGTCAGGGCGACCAGCACGGCGGTTTCGGGCGGTTTATGGGTGTCGATCATGTACTGATATAATAAGTATCGGAAGAAAGATAACGGCCGTATTTTACAAAAAGTTTCGGATTAATGTACAGCGGATTGGCAAGCCGCTCATGTAATTTAGGCAAGTGGATTGGTAATCCGATGTACGGGTATCGACCGTTTACTCAATCGCCGGGCTGAGTTCACAAACAAATTTTTACCTTTGTACGGATAACGCTATACGACTGATGTTTACCATCTCCCGCTAAGGTCCGGTTCCGGACCCCACCTCTGTCTCCCGTCCGGCCCTGCGCCGACGGTTTCCTCATTTCTATTTTCCGGCTGTGATGCCGCCCAATCAGTCTTTTCATCAATGAAAGAGTTCGTACAGTTATTCCTGTCCGCCCTGCGCGGCAGCGAAAGCAATTTTACATCCGGCAGTATCAACCGCGCTATCTTTCTGTTGTCGGTGCCCATGATCCTGGAGATGGTCATGGAGTCCTTGTTTGCGGTTGTCGACGTATTCTTCGTCGCCCGCATCGGCACCGAAGCCGTGGCCACCGTTGGCCTGACCGAGTCTGTGTTGACCCTGATCTATTCCATTGCCATCGGGATAAGTACGGCGGCCACGGCGCTGGTAGCCCGCCGGGTGGGTGAGGGGCAACCCGAAGAAGCCGGTAAGTCGGTGGTGCAGGTAATCCTGGTATCCCTGGCACTGGCCGTGCTGATGGGGCTGCCCGGTGTGATTTTTGCCGAAGATATACTGCAACTGATGGGCGGTGACCCGCGGCTGGTCGCTAACGGCTCCGGTTTTACCCGGCTGATCTTTGCCAGTTCTCCGGCCATTATTCTGCTGTATACGCTCAGCGGAGCTTTACGCGGGGCCGGTGAGGCTTCTATAGCCATGCGGGCGCTGTGGATTGCGAATGGCGTAAATATCATCCTGTGTCCGCTTCTGATCTTCGGCTTTGGACCTGTACCGGCTTATGGGGTCATCGGCTCGGCTATGGCCACCACCACCGGTCGTTCTGTGGGGGTGCTGTACCAGCTTTATGCCCTCACGCGCAACCACCGGTCGGTGCGGGTGAATCTGAGTCGGCTGGTACCGGATATGGACATTATCCGGAATCTGCTCAGTCTGGCGGCCGGCGGTACGGCGCAGTTTCTGGTGGGATCGGCCAGCTGGATCTTCCTGACGCGGATCCTATCCACGTTCGGCAGTGATATTGTGGCCGGGTATACCATCGCCATCCGGATTATTATCTTTACCATTCTGCCGTCGTGGGGCATGGCCAATGCGGCCGCTACGCTGGTGGGGCAGAATCTGGGCGCGGGCGAGCCGGGCCGGGCAGAGACGTCGGCCTGGCGGGCGGCCTTTTATAACATGCTGTTTCTGGTGATGGTGGGGATTGTGTTCTTTACCAGCGCTACCGAGATTGTTGGGCTTTTCAACCGCGACGCCCGGGTGATCGGCATTGCCGTGCAGTGTTTGCAAATCTTCTGCCTGGGCTATGTGTTTTTCGCCTACGGTATGGTGATCAGCCAGTCTCTGAACGGAGCCGGTGATACCCGGACGCCGACGCTCATCAACATCTTCTGCTTCTGGGTAGTCGAGATACCGCTGGCGTACTTTCTGGCTAACACGGCCGGCTGGGGACCACCGGGCGTATTCTGGTCTGTGGCCATCAGCGAATCCCTCCTGGCCGTTATTGCCGTACTGGTATTCCGGCGCGGCCGCTGGAAAACGGTGCAAGTCTAGTGTAAGGAGTGACTAAGCAAGCGCCCCAACGTTTGCTTAATCACTCCTTATTCACTTCCAGCAGGGCATTTCGGCCTGCTGGACGAGGGCTTTGCGGTTTTTGCCGTCGGCATCCATGGTCATGATCGCGCACTTATTGGCGTCATGATTGTCAGCGTTGGTGAAAATGATTTTAGCGCCGTTAGGTGAAAAGCGGGGGTCCAGGTCATTGGTACCCTCTTCCTTGTAGCTGGTTGAACTGGTCTTACTGGCGGAGAGATTTGTTGTTGTCTTTTTCGCGATGTCGTACAACAGAATCTGCGAATCGAGCTGACGACCCTGCCAGTCCTGAAGCGCAGCAAAGTCAGTAGCAAAGAGCAGTTTGGTTCCGTCGACCGAGAATACCGGATTGCTGATTCGGTTGCTGTTGCGGACAAACACGGTGGTGGTATCGTTTCCACCCGGCGACATCAGCATAATACGGCTGTTGTATACGCTGTAACCGGTCAGTCGGGCGGCAATGCGGTTGCCCTGTGATGTCCAGTCGCAGCCGGCAAAGAAAGCGCCGGTTGAGAGTTCAGCAACCTGCCGTAGTCCGTTGCCGTCGGTATTTACGGCAAAGAGCCTGTTGTTGCTGGGGTACAGTAGCTGGGTACCGTCCGGCGACCAGCAGAACGACAGATCCAGCGGCATCAGACCGGCAATGGGGGTAGACGTTACCCGGTGCAGGTCACTACCGTCGCGGTTCATCAGAAATATGTGCAGGTCGGTCTGACTGTTGGAAATAAAAGCGATCCGCTTCCGGTCCGGGCTGGCCACTGGTCGCCAGTTGCTGCCTTTGTGCGTCAATTGAATTTCTACGCCGGTGTCATTGGCCGTAAAAATCTGGTAGCGGTCGTTTACCTTCTTTGCGTATACATAAGCCAGATCAGGAAACGCCATCGTGCAAAACCGCCAGATTTTGCTGTATACCTCGTTGCTGCCGTCCGATACCTTCACTTGCCACGTATACGTGCTGCCGTAGCGGAGCCCTTTTACGACCAGCGAATCGGCTTTGACGGCGGTAAATACCTGGGGGGCATCCGGACTGCCTTCCCGAATGAGGGTGATGTCATAAGACAGCGGGTCCTTGTCCGGGTCGGTCGATTGCCACTTCAGCGTTACCGTCGTTGGGGCAGTAGAGGCTTCGCCGGTTGGATTCATGGCGGTTGGCTCGGTTGGCGGGCGGTCGTTGTAAGACAGGTAAAGCAGCGTGGTGGCGGCCATACGTTTGATGATTTCTACTGTTTCTGACCGGTCCTGATAGCCTTCCTTGGTAGCCTGAACGGTGTATTTCCCGGCCGCAATGGTATCCATTCGAAAATGACCAGTGGTATCCGTCCTGGCGATGCGGCCCAGCGGACTCAGGCGAACGACCGCTTTGCTGACCGGCCGGCCGGTTTTTTTGTCGATCACCTGCCCGGTTACCATACCATGGCCTACAGGTTCAACGGTAAAATCTTCGTTACAACCCCAGATCAGGGTCAGCAGGAGTGTGGTCAGGAGGAAGCTGGCAACTGGTTTCATGGCTGTTGCTGGTTGATTGGTAAAAAGGTAAGTGGCTTATTTTCGGATAGGGAGCGGGTAGTGGGCCGAGCGGCCGAGGTAAAACGACAGGCCGACGGAGCCGCGCAGGTAGTAGTCGTAGTAGCGCCCATAAACCATATCGTCCAGGGCATCGGTCAGCGGTTGCTGGTATTCCAGCATGGTACGCAGGCCGATTTTATTGGTAAGTGCAATCTCCGTGCCCATGCCGCCGTTCAGCAGCAGGTGACGCTGCCCTTTTACCTCTACCGGTAGGGTGCCTGCCCGGCACGCGATCAGGCCTATACCAGCGTATAGAATGGGGGTAATGCGTCGGAACGGTAAGGAGCGATACACAAGGTTCCCCTGGAGGCTGCTGACCGGACAGCTAAATACCTGATCGCTGCCGAGCGTGCCGGTGCCGGCGTTTACCTGGAGCCCAACGTGTCTGGTGAGGTACACATCGGCAGCCAGCCCGTAGCCGGTGCGGATACCCTGCGTTGCGTAATCACCGTGGTAGCGCCAAGCCGCTACGTATGGGTGTATGGTCAGCCGGGAGGGCTCTACCGTGTTACGGGCACCGTATACGTCGGTCTCGCTCATTTCCTGCTTTTCGCGGGTATACGCTGCCAATGCTTGCTGCGCCTGATCTGCCGCTTTTTCGTCAATACCCCAGAGGCCATCCTGAATCCCCTCCAGCACCAGAGCCTGCACCGCCTTTTCGATGGCTTCCGTGACGGCCATCTGCGAAGGCTCATTGGTGGCGTAACCGGTCTCTGCTTCCAGAAGTCGTTTGAAACGCACGTAGCGGAAGATACCGGCATCGACAGCCTGCGACAGCAGCGTTTTGGAGGTGTACACTGTCTTCAGGATTTTACCGGATTTGGTGGCTACGGCCCGTAGGTACACCGTCACCCGGTCCTGGCGGTATTGACTGGAGCCGCCGGTACCGAAAAAGCGCAGCCCTGCCCCGCCCGTGATGGTATTAACATCGTACGAGACGATACCCCCTTCCAGAATAACGCCGGCGAACAGCAGGGGCGGTAAGTTTTCTCCTTTTTGCTGATACTGCGCCATGCTGCGTTGAATAATCAGGCGTTCATTCATCAGGTTACTGACGTTCTCGCGTTCGATAGGCACAAACCAGCCGCTTTCTTCCAATGCCTTCAACAGGATATTGGTAGTTCCCTGAGAGACGGCTGTCGACCAGTTACCGCCGGTTTCGGAGGGTTTGTACTGGCCGGTCTGGTCCCGGAACTTGTATACGGCGGTTACGATTTTTTCCTTTGGAGCGGGCAGTTTGCGAAGTTCCGGAGTGATGGTGGTTTCTTCCCCTAAGCGGGCCGACTGAGTGCGCGTTGGTTGATTAAAATAGGCGCTGCATCCGGTCAGCAACGATAAAGACGTAAGCAGGAGAACCCCCTGCATGGCTGATAGACGTAACATGGCTAATCGGGTTTAATGCGTCTGTGATGCTGAGGTGGAAGATCAGAAGTAAGGAACTGTGATGGTGCTTTCACCACCTTTGCCGTCGGTAACCCGGATCAGAATGCCTTCGGCCGAGTTGGAAATTACCACCTGCATATCACCGAACTGATAGGTGCCTTCCTTCAGCCCCTCTTCGCTGAACTGTTTATCGATCAGGTCGCGGGTGATGCGGCTCATCAGTTGTCGTTGCAATGACTCCGTCATCTCCTCAACGAGTGATCGCTTCGTAGAACCCAGCCCCGTCGGGTTCCTGGCGGCATTAGGATCTTTAAACGTATCCTGTGCCTGGGCTGAGCTCATTAACCAGTTATAGTTAAAGGTGTTGCCGCCAAAGGCCGGGTTCATGGGCCGGTAGGTGAGACCCTGGGCCTGAGCCGTGTAGGTGCCCAGCGAAAGAAGGAGAAGGATGAATAGCTTTTTCATATACAGTTGGTATTGAGTGTTGTTCCGACTGTATATCTGCCGCTGCGGCAGGAGGTTAACAGGGAAGAGAAAAAATACGCGTGCAGACGGGTCCGCTGGGTGATAAAGAACGGTCAGTGACCAGTAATTCTTTATACCTGAGCGGACCCGTCTGCACGCTTACTTGTCAACCCCTCTGTTTAGCTGCTGACGGAGTTTCTGGGAACTGAACAGCGCTTCGCGGATAACTTCTACCGCCTGGAGAGTTGCCTCTTCCAGTATTTCGTAGCGGGCCTGCACAAATTGCTGCCAGACGGGCTGATCATCCAGACGGATCAGAATCTGACTGGCAGTGCCGGGGGCGGGAATCTCTTCAATGGTGATAATAACCCATTCGCCATCAACCAGTGTTGCCGATAAGGACATTGCCTGGGTTGTGTCGGGCAGGGCAGATGGAGCAGCCCAATGCCTGTAGAACAGATCGTAAAAGTCCCGTCCTGCTTTAGTGCGGGAGTTGTCCAGAATCAATGTAGTACCCGTAGGTTCCCTGAGGGCGAACTCTGCGAGCATCCGGGCTACATCCGGATCGCCTTCCGCGCTGGAGTTCTGGCAAACAGCCAGAAAAGGCATTGCCGTCAGGAGTAGAGCCAGAATCGCTTTCATGGTATGAAGCCGTTTTTGATGACAAGTTGCATACCTCCTGTCTGCTCAATGCGCATGGGCACACCACTGGCCGGTGAGCCGCCATCCTGAACCAGCAGGTTATTATTGCCCCGCTGCAGCACGTCTAACACGCTATTGTTTTGCCCCGACCACCACTGGGCCCGATTGTTGTCGCCCTGCTGCGCAAAGGAGTATTGGTTGTCAGAGCCGGATAAGTCCAGGTCCAGCACGTTGCTGGCACCCTGCTGTTGCAGACTGACCTTGTTACCGGTGCCGGAATCGCTATACCGGATTTGATTAAGCTGACCGCTTTGTAACAGGATAACCTCGCTGGTCGTCGGGGTGGTCCCATTTCGCTGCATACCTGGCTGGTTGAAGAAGATCTCGGTCTGGGCTGAGGCTATTAGCGGCAGGAGACCAAACAGGAGGAGAAAAGCACGTATCATAGTCTTTGCGGTTATTTGTTGCTCCGGAAAAAGCGTCAGTCCCTGTGCCGACAGGGACTGACGCACCGGTTTAGTTCAAAGAACCCTGCGTTACGGTAGCGATGTTGTTGTTGCCGGTCTGACCAATCCGCAGCAAATTGCCATCTCCGGTTTGAGACACCGTCATCACGTTGCCGTCTCCCTTCTGAGTGGCAAAATATGGATTAGCCGATGACTCAAGGCCCCATAATGTGTTGCTGGTTCCGGTCTGTGATACAGTAGCTATGTTAGACGACCCTTCTTCCTGCCAAAGTCTGGCTTCGTTAGTATTACCCTGCTGTGTGATGCTGATCTGGCTATTATCGCCATAGTAATGATAGGCACTGGCAATGTTCTGATTGCCCGTTTGGCTGACGCTTATCTGATTGTTACTACCCGAATACGATAAGACTTCTCCAGTGTTGCTGTTTCCGGTCTGCGTCAGACTGAGTTGGTTGTTAGAACCGTAATACGCATCGACATATCCACGGTTATCGTCTCCAGTCTGTATGTGCGTGACTACATTGTAGCTGGTATTTGAGGAGTAAGACAGCCCCTGGTTGCGGTTACCCGTTTGCATAAGACTGACCTTATCGCCATAAGCCGACTCTGATGAAGCGGCCCCCGAGTTATTACTACCCATCTGGGTAACCACGGCCTCACTGTTTGTGCTATAGAATGAATAGGCAGCGCCATAGTTGTTACTTCCGGTCTGGCTAACGTTTGCCTTGTTGTTACTGCCGTAGGAGGAGAACGCATAGCCGGCGTTATTGTCTCCTAACTGGCTAACACTAATCTGGTTTGCATCGCCACTAATGGATGATGCCTGACCCGTGTTGCCATTGCCGGTCTGCGTGACAGTAGCATCGTTTAAAGACCCGTACAACATAATTTCACTCTGATTCCCATTGCCGGTTATCGAGAGGTTGCCTTTGTTAGTATTACCATACTGGTTGACTGAGGAAATATTGTTATCACCCATTACAGAAAGTGAGCCCGTGTTAGCGCTTCCCTGCTGAATGACCGGAGCCTGATTGTTGTTACCGGCCTGGTTTATCGAAAACGTGTTTGACTGGGCGTATACAACAGACATACTTCCAGCCGCCAGGAGTGAAAGAATTACCTTTTTCATACTAATTGACTGTTTAAGAAATAGTGGTTGAAACAAATTGGATTAGGGCAGTTGGCTCTGTGTCACCGAAGCCATGTTGTAACTGCCATACTGGTAGATGCTGCTCTGGTTGAAATTACCCGTTTGGGTCAGACTGGCCATGTTGTTGCCACCATATCCCTGCGACTGAATGCTGCCGTAATTGCTGTTTCCTGATTGCACGATGCTCAATTGATTGTGGCTGCTGTAGTTGGCAAAAACATTTCCGGTATTGGCATTACCGGTTTGCGAAACACTCAGCTGATTGTAGCTGCCTTCGTTAGCCGTGGCCGAGCTTTGGTTGCCGTCTCCGGTTTGGGTGATGATAGCGGAGTTACTGTTGCCGTAGAAAAACAAGGCTTCCCCGTAGTTCCAGTCACCGGTTTGCTTCACCGTGGTGACGTTGTTGCTCCCCTCACTGCCACCCGCTACACCAATGTTGTGATTACCCACCTGCTCAACAATAGCTTCGTTCTGATTGCCCCAACCGGAAACACCCACCGCTACATAGTTCTCATTGCCCGTTGTGGAGACGGTAGCCTGGTTGCTGTTTCCTTCCTGGACAAAATACGTCGAGTTGTCGTTGCCGGTAACCATAACCGACCCGGTGTTGCCGTTACCCTTCTGGGTCATTGGCGGTTGGTCCAGGTCGTTGTAATTACCCGACTGGCTCACCGATAGCTGGTTACTCGATCCCAATTGGGAAATCTGAGACTGGTTGCTGTTGCCGGTCTGGCTGAGCGATACTGTGTTCGACTGAGCGCGGACAGCGTGAATGGACCCTGCCGCCAGGATAAATACCAGTAATTTTTTCATGATTTAAGGAATTGATGTGACAAAAAAATTTAGCCATACGTATGCAGCCTGTATATCTGCGGAACCAGAGGAGGTTAACAGGAATGGCAGAAATTTTGAAAAAGTAGTGCAGTCCGGGAACGGCCGGTAGAAAAAAGGGTGGCGGCAACTGATAACCTGAAGCAGAGAAAACGGATAAATAACCGAATGGTCCTGAGTTGCCGCATACATAGGCTGCTTATCCGTTGTGCAGGCCTGTTTAGTTGATTTTTGCCGTATAAATAGTTACCTATGCTTTACCGGTAACAACTAAAGCCGGTTTGTATGGCAACCGATGCTGATAACCCTTGTTCTAACTTCGAACAGGAAAATCAGGAGTTTTACCAGGCACTTGTCAGCGGCCACCAGCCGGCCTGGGAGTGCCTGTATATCAAAGCATACCGGAGTTTTATTCCGTATGCGAGACAACGCAGCCGGATTTCGGAAGACGACGCGCTGGACATTCTCCAGGAAGGGCTGGCGGAGTTTGCCATTAAGCTGAAAAACGGAAAGTACCTCTATCAGGGAAAGCCCGTAACCGCGTATGTCTTCACAGTATGCCGCAACCGATGGGTGAGCTTTATGAAGAAACATACTATGCTAAAGGGAGAGACCTATGTGGAGACGGCCGCCGATGACGACGATACACAACCCGGACATGATCAGCCGCACCCGGTGTCGGTCTTCGGCCGGGACGACGATCCGGACGAGGATGAGCCGGCCGGTGAGCCAGGTGGTCGGGATGCTATCTGGGAAGATACCGAAGTGGACTGGGAGGCTGTTAACCGGGCATTTGCGGAAGTTGGCGATGATTGCCGGACCATGCTGCACTGCTTCTATGTGGAAGAAAAATCCCTGGGTGAGTGTGGTGCCCGGATCGGCTTACAGGAGAATTCCGCCAAGGTAAAGCGATTTCGGTGCGCTCAGCGTATGAAAGCCCTCTACACCCAATATAAACGTGACTAACGCAAACGGGCTGGACCGTTTGGTTCAACTCTCTAACCTCAAACGATCATGCAATTATCGGATGAACTCCTGGAGCAAATAAATGCCTACCTGTCGGGTCAGATGACAGCCGTGGAAAAGGAGCAGTTCGAGGATCGCATCCGGCAGGATACCGATCTCCGGGAGGAGGTGGCCACGCAGCGGGAGATTAAGCAGGGTCTGGCCATGATGGCGCAGAAACAACGGTTTTCGCAGATGCATACCGACCTGCAAAAACGAGGGCTGCTCGACAGGACCGACAGTTCCGGAGCGTCGGCCCCTTTTGATGCGGCCGGGACACCGAAGGTGGTACCGTTCCCGGCCCGGCGAACCCTGTTTCAGGCCAATTGGCGCTATTGGGCAGCGGCTGCTTCGGTGGTGTTCCTGGTGGGCCTTGGCTGGGTATTTTTCCGGGGCCAATCGGGCGGCCAGCCGCAATTGGCGCGTAACGAGCAGATTTTCGACTCCAATTTCTCGACCAGTCTCAAAGCGGCTCCCGCTACGTCCGCTGATCCGGACCGGTTGGGGGCTCCCGATAGCGGCCCGTCCGTTACGCAGGATTCAGTCCGGTTGCAGGAGGCTGTAACGGCGCTTCAGCAGGGCCGGACGCAGGCCGCAATTGAGCGGCTTACACCGCTTGCGCAGTCGACACCGGGGCACTGGAGCGCCAGCGCCCGGTGGTATCTGGCCCTGGCGTACCTGCGTAACAACCAGCGCAGCGAAGCAGAACAGGCACTGAACCAGATTGCTGCCATGAACGGCCATCCGTACCAGCAGGAGGCTAAAGCCGTTATCAGGCAGTTAAACGAGTCGGCGCACCATGAATAGCGTGAGGGCCACCGGCTTTATGATCCCCTTACTGGTTGGCTGCCTGCTGGTCCGGCCATCGGTAGCGCAGCATACCACTAAACCCGGTATGCTGCTGGACGATGAAGCGTATGAGCAGATACCTTACCAGGAGATTGTTACCAAGGTGCCCCTTCCACCCCGGATTTCCTTTGAATCCTACTGCCCGTCTGTCCAGAAGCAGGGATCATACAGTACCTGCGTCGGCTTTGCCTGCGGCTATTACCTGCGTACCATTCTGGAAGCTAAACACAAACAGATTACCGACAAGGTTCGCATCAACCAGCTTGCCTTCTCCCCGAGCTACCTCTACGAAAAAGCCAAATCGGAGCGCGATTACGCCTGCACCGAAGGCGTTTACCTGTCTAAGGCATTCGATGTGCTGAAAGGCGTAGGAGTAGTGCCGTTTAACAGCTTTCCGTACCCGGCATGTGGGCAGGAGACCGTAACTGCCGACGCAGCGGCCGCCCGCTTCCGAATCAGGGACTACGAGCGGTTGTTCAGTGTCGGGGATGAGGAGCAGAAAAAGATTCAACGGATCAAAACTACGTTGGCGGAAGGCAGCCCGGTGGTGGTGGGCATGGTCATACCAGAGTCATTTCTGTCGGCCGGTAAACGATGGGAGCCCGCTCCGGGCGACAACCCGGCCGATAAGCGCCTGCCGGGTCATGCCCTGTGCGTTGTAGGGTATGACGATACACGCTACGGTGGCGCGTTTCGGGTAATCAACAGCTTTGGCACAGGCTGGGGCGATAAGGGCTTCTGCTGGATCATTTACCGCGATATGGTCCGCTTTACCCGCTATGGGTTTGCCATCAGCGAACTTTAATTCTTCTGCGTAACCGGCCGGGTCGTAATCTGAATCTGGTCTTCGGCTACCGAACGCCCGCTCTGGGTGCATCTGGCCGCTTTAATTACCTCCTCGATACGGCCGACCAGCACATCATTATCGGGTTCTTTTCGCATGTATAGGGTCCGGTTGGGCGTAGTGGGTATGGGGCAGAAGGGCTCGCTGGCGGCATACGCCAGCAGGTACTCAGTACCGAACGGTTCTGCACAGACGATCGGGGCGTTGGGAGCGATACGGATAAACTGATTCTCCTGACCAGGCCGAATTTCAAAATCATTTTCCATCACGGTCTTGGTGCTGTCGGCGAGGATATAAACAAGCCTCAGGTGGCAGGGTCGGTTGACTTTGGCTTCAATATAAAATGTATTGCCCTGCAGGAACTCGACGCCCGTACGCCCGCGACTGGTCCGGAGTTCCACCGTCAGGGGAGCTGTGGCCGGTGAACCTTCCGGAATCGAAACTGGCTGCACGTTTACGGCATACGTTGACACATGGTGCCTGTGCCGCGGAACTTTGTAGTGGCTCAGCCATTGACCGAGTGCGGTCTGCGCTTCGCCCAGCAGGTTGTCCCAGGTAATGGGTTTGTTGGCCCGGCCGACATTTAACAGCGCTTCATCGAACGCCCGCGTATAAAAACTGCCTGAGTCCGGATGCGCACACGCTACCTGAGGGGGCTGGCTGCTCGCGATCAGCACGTCGCCCCTGACGTTCAGAAATAAGCTTTGGTAGATCAGGGTCAGAGAATCTGGAGTCGGCAGCACTGGGCCGGGGCGTTTTTTTACCGTGCCCCTGTAAAGATACCGGTTGCAGCAATCACCCAGGGTAACGCATAAGTGTGGACGCTTGCTTTTGATAGTCTCGTGAATGGCAGAGAGGTCCGGATTATGTTCGAGCTGTTGCTTCTCCAGCATGAGGTACGGAAAACGGTCGCTGCGGCCAGGGGTGTTATAACCGTGCCCGGTATAATACAGAAACACTATATCGTTGGGAGAGATGGTCAGTTGCCGGAGTACTTCATCAACCTGTTTGCGGCCGAAAGAAGGACCGGCTATAAGCTGTTCCTTTATCGAATACTTTATGGAAGAGGCTATACGGGTAAATTGCTGGCGCATAGTAGCGATATCCCGGCGGCAGGCCTTTGTCAGGTCTGCGTCCAGCGTATCGGCAACAATTATGGCATGAAAGGTTTGCGCCCGCGCGCCGGAGCCACCCGGCAGGAGTAGTCCCAGCAACATGGGCAGTATTCCCTTCATATAGCGCCAATCTCTGTTACCTCTCATCGGTATAGCACGTAGGTCATTGCTAATTCTGCCCTGCTTTTTCCTTCAGGGTTCCCAGATCCTAATTCGCTCTCAAAAAATAAAATCTTCCCCGCAGGTCACCCTCGTGGTAGGGCCGCTGGTAATATCCCCGCTCCTGTAGTCCCTGATCGATCAGATCAGGTAGGTCATACAGGTCTACGTTCGGCTTGTTTATGTGCTTGACCAGTTCACTGGTAAACAGGCCGTTTTGTTCGTCGCCATCGTCTGCTGTTTGTCCGGGTCTGGTTGCGTACATAATATAGGTGCCAGTGGCCGGATGCATGGGCGCGTATACCCGATCGTCGGGACCCCTCCGCCACGACCGGTACGGGTTGTTCCGGCAGGCATCCCAAAAGATCAGGTTGGTACCGTTGCGGTTGGCATCTTCCATTCCGGCGATGAGCTGGTGCATGGAATAGCATTTAAAGCGGACATCCGATTCTCTGGCCGGATCAGCATCGACCGGTTGCAGGTAATTGTCTCCGTTTACCATCAGGCCGTGGCCGGCGTAGTAAACCAGCCCGATGTTGTTACCGCTCAGGGAACCTAAAAAGTCGCTAATCGTATTTTCCAGCTCCTGGAGGGGTAGGTTCTCTTTGTAGGTGACCGTAAACCCAAGGTTCTCCAACTGGGTTTTCATCAGCCGGCCATCGTTAACTGGGTTCTTCAGCGCCTGTCGTTTATAAGTGCTGTTGGCCAGGACCAAAGCCAGCCTTTTTTGCGCGGCCGGCTGGAGTGCCGTCGGCGATTTTTCGACCAGGAAGGTGATAATACGCAACTCGGATGTGGTGGTGCCGACGCTGTTCGTGGCCTTGATGAGCAGTTCATTGGTGCCCGGAGCTAACTGGAGGTCGGCGGTAATCTCCTGGCCGCACACCACCCGTTTGTAGCCACGCTGCAGGCCACCAGCCGGTCTGCCATTATGCAAAACCTGATAGGTCAGCACTGTATCGGCGGACTGAATACAGGCTTTTACCGTAACAGCCGCCTGGGTGACGGTAGTACGAATCGCTTCGGGTGCCTTCCAGGCGATCACCGGTGGTGTTTTGCTGATAGACACCCAGTTGCTTTGGGCGGAGCTAACGGTTGCGGTGCGCTGACCAGCTACCGTGCCTGTCAGCAGCAGACCTGTGAGTAAAAGAAAAAGTGTTTTCATAAGATAGCCCTCAGAACGTGAACTGAACGCCGGCAACCGCAGTGTGACCGAGATAATTTAAAACTACCTGCGGTTTCTCGCGCGGTTGCCGGTTACGCCTGCCTTTCAGAAAGGTATATACGACATCGGCTACCAGAACAGCCGCAGCCGCCCGCGTACTAACCAAATAATGGCGACGCAGCCGAGCCGACTCCTGATAGAACGGCTCAGCTTCCAGGGCCGAGAGCTGGGCGGTATAGCGCTCATACTGCCGGTTGGAACGGCCCCGCTGGATCAATCCATACGTCAGTAAACCGGCGTAACCCACCGTTATCAACGGACGCAACCCAATTTGTCGGTTCGGCTGCACCAGGATATTGCCCACCCCCGGCAGCAGAACGGACACGAGCGCATTGGCCGGTCCTCCGCCCGCCCGAACGCGGTCGACAGACACCGTTATCCGGATCTGTTCTTTATCGGTAATCGTTATACCATCGAGCCGGTAATCCCAATAGATGGTTTTGTTATGGCCGGGTGTTACTCCCTTCCCGGCATCACCGGTAACGGTTCTGGCGTTCAACCGGCCACGGCCGCTGCTCTCCACGTTTATAAATATAGAATCAGTCGGGAGGTTATCAGCCACATCATACAAAATTTTGGCTCTTGTCGCATCCAGTTCAACCCGGACGTTCGATACCCTGGCACGCTGTCCGTGGGCAGCCTTCGGCGTGAGAGCGATCAGGAACAAACTAAAGAGCAGATAGGAGGTAAGCGCGTTCACTTGTAATTTTGGTAAAGTGACAAAATTTCTGCTTCGGTCAGCGCCCGATTATAAATACGAATATCGTCCATCGAACCATCCAGGTAGTTGTAATCTGAATCAGCCGCCGATTGTACGCCAAATCGCAGACTACCAGCCGAACAGTTGTCAATGGGCAGGTCAGGAAGATTCATATTTACGGCTTTCTCTACACCGTTGATATACAATTTTCCAACTCGCCGGTTAATGGTACTGACAAAATGATACCATTGATTTAACCGCAACGTAGGCTCGTAAAGATAGACAAAGTCAGTGATGGGCTGTTCTCTGGTACAGGCCCGATCCTGGTTGGCATCCACAAGGAGCTGAAATCCCGGATCGCTGGATGCCTGGGGTGCTCTTGGCGGTCTGATAAAGGCGCTGTATTGTTGATTGGTGTTGTCGGAAAAGGTTGATTTGTTAAAAATATGACTGGTTGAGGTAATGCTTTTAAATTTGATCCAGAGGCTGATGGAAATTGACTCCGGACGAAGGAGCGGGCTATCGGCTATCTCAAAATAATCATCCACCCCATCAAGTTCCAGGGCGTTGTTATTTCTGCCGAGCGGGTCCTGGCCAAGTTTGGCTCCATTGATGAGTTGCCCATGCAATTTATTGCCGCTATGGTCTTCACTGGTGCCTGGAAACGGGTAGTAGGCGATCAGCGGAAACTGAGCGCGGGGAGGGCTCCACTTTTCGCAGCTAATGGTAAACAAAAGCAGAAGGAAAACCGAAGCCTTCAGATAGCGTCTGCTCTGCCTGTGAATATCCATACCGGTGTAGATATATGCGATTCTAACGTCAAAAGAGTAGTAAAGTAGTTGAAAGATAGTAGTTTACCTAATCATTTGGCCTGTTTTTTGTCCGAAATTATGCAAACGGTAAAACTGGATTTGCTTGTGCATTTTTTAGCCGGCTATTTCAATGTGGGTAGGTACCCGGCCGACGAACAGGGCGGTGTTTTCCGGCCTTCAGACCGGCCGGTTGGGCGCATCGGGCTGGCCGTTGAGCCCTGGCCGGGACTGAACGACTGGCTTATACGCCACCAGCCCGATGCGCTTTGGATTCACCGCCCCTGGAAACTCGACCTGTCCGCTTTGCCTGTCGGTCTGAGCATCCTGTATCACCATCTGCCGTTTGACGAACACCTGACGATGGGATTCAGTCGCCCAATAGCTAAAGCTTTTCAATTGGACAGTTTGGAGGAGATTGGTTACAAACAGGCTCCCAGCTTACCGGCCCGGCCTATTGGCATGATCGGGCGGGCTGTTGAATCTTCATTACAGCATTGGATCAGCCTGATAACTAACGAGTTTGGTGGGTTTGACTCCATCAGTGAAGGTAGTCATTCGCTGATTAGCCGGGTAGCGGTGGTGGGAGCCATGAACGAGGCCTTGATCCGCGAAGCCGCCGACCAGGGGGTACAGCTTTATCTGACGGGGCAATACCGTCCCTCGGCCGGCCGGGCAGTTGCCGAGACGGGAATGAGCGTCATTGCTGTGGGACATGGCCGGAGCGAAGCCTGGGGGCTGCGGGCGCTGGCTGGAATTTTACAGGAAGGGTGGCCGGAACTGGAAGTGGTGGTGTCCGGGTGACAGTTAGAGGTCTCAGTAGTTTGCACTCGGTCAGGACCAAAAGGGCTAAACTCATGCCGGCCAAACCTCGTGTTCACCCTGGCAAAAACACCCTTTGTCGGAAATTCTTTCATTTTGCCGGATAAGTAAGGTAGCTTTAATGGGTAAAGCGCTGCTTACTTGGTAATCTTAAGTTTGGTTTAAAAAGTATGTAGACAGAGAAACAAAGCGTATGACCTTGATTCGAAAGTTATTCAGGCGTGGGTGGGAGGGCTGGCTGCTGTCTGTTCTGGTCTGCATGATGATGGTGTACGGCGTAAGCGGCATCATCTATTTTACCCTGCGGATGACCGATACGGCAAACCCATTCAGCAATACTTTTTTGGCTGTACTGATCAGTAACTTTGCGAATGCACTGGTTGTAATCGTATGTTGCTTTTTTTACGGGTGGGTCTCGCCCAAAATCAACGTTCCCTGGGTACGTCATGTATACCTCACGCTGATTGTGGCTGTGGCTGTCTTCGTTGTGAATGGTTTTCTGTGGCCTCTCTGGCTATCGGATCTGATCCGTACCAATACCGGCCGGGTTGAGGTCAGTACAAACGGTTCATGGGCCTATATGCTGGCCCCGCTGCTGGTAGCCAATATCTTTTATTATTTTCAGCGGCAGGCGCAGACGTTTACCCGTAAAATATCGGAACAGGAATACCAGTTGCTGCACCTCGAAAAACTGAAAATTAGGGCAGAGCTGGAAGCCCTTCAGGCCAAGATTAACCCGCATTTTCTCTACAACGCGCTTAACTCCATCGCCAGCCTGGTTCATGACGATCCCGACCGCGCCGAGCGGATGGTGCTTCTGCTGTCCAAACTTTTCCGGTATACGACCGGTCTGAAGGATAAGTATTTCAGCTCCATCGCGAATGAACTGGAGATGGTACGGACGTACCTGGAAGTGGAGCAGGTGCGTTTCGGTGACCGGCTCTCTTACCGCATTGACATAGCCGATCAGTCCCTGACCGAACTACCCATCCCGCAGTTTCTGCTGCAGCCGCTGGTCGAGAATGCCATTAAGCACGGGATCGCAAAGGTGGCCGGGCCGGGCGGCATCATCATCCGGATCCATGCCGAAGATGGGTGGCTTACCCTGCGCATTCACGACACCGGGCCGCCGTTTCCCGAGCAGTTGGTGTCAGGCTATGGCTTGCAGAGTGTTCAGGACAAACTGCGCCTGTTATACGGCAACGACGGCCATATGCTGGTTCATAACCAACCCTTGAAGGAGATAATAATTCAATTAAAAACAGACCGCCTGACATCGGTTGGACTGGCAGATCTGGCTTCGGCCGGTAACCCGGTTCCAGACCTAAAAACCGATACGGTTCAATTACCAAACCTATCTTAGCCATGCCGACTTTCCCGTTACGTACCTTGCTGGTTGACGATGAGCCGCTGGCTATCAACCGGCTCCGGCGCCTGCTAAAAGCCTACGCTGAAACATTTGACATTGTGGGGGACGCAGCCAATGGGGCTGAAGGACTTAGGGCGGTTGAGGAACTGCGCCCGGATCTTGTTTTCCTGGACATTGAGATGCCGGGCCTGAATGGTTTCGAGATGCTGGCGCGGTTAAGCCACATGCCGCAGGTCGTGTTTGCTACAGCCTTTGATGAATACGCCGTTCGGGCCTTTGAGGAAAACTCCATCGATTATCTGCTCAAACCGGTTGAACCCGAGCGGCTGGAAAAAACCGTCCAGCGAATTCGAAACGCGCAACAGTCTCCTACGGCCACCGCTCCCGATTTGCGGTACATGCTTGACCTGCTCAAGCCCAAAAAAGAATTGCATTCGATCTCGGTCAAAAGCGGAGAACGTATTCTACTGATTGCGCTGACAGATGTCAGCTATTTTGAAGCGGAGGGTAAGTATGTGTTGTTAAATACCGTTGACAGCCAGCAGTACCTGACGAACTATACCATTACATCGCTGGAGGAGAAGTTACCCGATACCTTTGTGCGCGTGAGCCGGTCCGTTGTCCTGAATACCCGTTGTATTAAAGAGATTCAGCGGTACATGGGTGGCAAGTACCTGATTGTGCTGCGGGACAGAAAAAGCGCCCAGATCATCACCGGTAATACCTTTCATGACAACCTGCGGGAATTGTTAGAATTGTGAAATGTTGTTTCAGGTGTCAGGTTCCAGGTTTCATGTTGAAAACGACTAGCCCAGCATGAAACCTGGAACCTGGCACTTGAAACAACTTATTTCGCGTAGGCGACAGATCGCATCTCCCGGATCACCGTTACTTTGATCTGGCCGGGGTACTGCATTTCCTTCTCAATTTTCTGCGAAATTTCAAACGACAACGCATTGGCGCGATCATCCGTTACATGATCGGCATCAACCATGACGCGCAGTTCGCGACCGGCCTGAATGGCGTAGCACTTGGTGACGCCGTTGAAGTTCATGGCCAGTTCTTCCAGTTCCTTCAACCGCTTGATGTACGATTCCATCATTTCCCGACGGGCGCCCGGCCGTGAGCCTGAAATGGCGTCGCATACCTGAACGATGGGGGAAATCATGGTGGTCATTTCGATCTCGTCGTGGTGGGCACCGATGGCGTTACAGACTTCCGGATGCTCCTTGTATTTTTTGGCCATCTCCATACCCAGAATCGCGTGGGGGAGTTCGGCCTCTTCATGCCATACTTTACCAATATCGTGCAGCAGACCGGCCCGCTTGGCGAGTTTGGCGTTTAGTCCCAATTCGGCGGCCATGGTCGCGCAGAGTTTGGCCACTTCGCGGGAGTGCTGGAGCAGGTTCTGACCATACGATGACCGGAAACGCATCCGGCCTACCATCTTGATCAGTTCAGGGTGGAGACCGTGGATACCGAGGTCAATCACCGTCCGCTCGCCAATCTCGACAATCTCGTCTTCGATATTCTTGCGGGTTTTAGCGACCACCTCCTCAATGCGGGCGGGATGAATACGGCCGTCCTGCACCAACCGGTGCAGCGACAACCGGGCTATTTCCCGGCGCACCGGATCAAATCCGGAAATAATGATGGCTTCGGGGGTATCGTCTACAATGATTTCAACGCCGGTTGCGGCTTCCAGTGCCCGGATGTTGCGGCCTTCGCGACCAATTACTTTGCCTTTGATATCGTCGGATTCGATGTTAAAGACCGACACGCAGTTTTCAATGGCGTGTTCGGTAGCCGTTCGCTGAATGGTCTCGATTACGACTTTCTTGGCTTCTTTGGTAGCGGTCAGTTTAGCTTCTTCGACGATGTTCTTTACGTACGAAGACGCTCTGGATTCCGCTTCCGCTTTCAGCGCGTCGATAAGTTGTTCGCGGGCCTGTTCGGCGGTCAGGTTGGCTATTTTTTCCAGCTGTTCAACCTGTTGAGTGCGCATCCGTTCGGCTTCTTCACGCCGTTTGTCGGCTTCCTCTTTGCGTTTGTTGGCCGCTTCAATCTGCTGATTCAGGGTGTTGCGCTGCTGCTCCAGTTCAGTCTCCCGGCGCTTGTTCTGCTCCAGCATCTGATTCAGCTGCTGTTCGCGCTGTTTCAGTTTGTTTTCGTTCTGGAGGAGTATATTTTTCTTCTGATTCGAGTCTTTTTCAAATTCACTTTTCAGGTGCAGATACTTTTCCTTAGCTTCCAGAATCCGATCTTTCTTAATCGATTCTGCCTGTATTTCAGCGTTTTTAAGGATGGTGGCCGCTTTCTCTTCGGCTTCCCTCTCGCGTTTGCCAAACGCTTTATATAGTAATTTTCTGCCTACGTAAATGCCGACGCCCAGGGCCAGAAGGTCCGTTAGCAGCATCAGCCAGAATGTGTTGTCCATGTAACATATATCGTTTGGGTTGAACAATAAACCTTGTACAACCTGCCGATACAGCGTGTGTGAGAAGAACCGGGACGAAAAAGATGAATGCGCGGCTCGAGAGCCGGCGCTCGTGGCAGATGCGGGTTAGGCCGATAGGGTAGGTGTTATCGTTTGGTCCAGTTGAGTCATTTTGTCAAACACCATTTTTTGTAATCGTCGTGTTTGTTCGTCTCCTTTAAGCCGGGCCACCAGACAGTCGAGAGCAATCATAGCCAGAATATCCTGGGTATCTTTAACGCCCAGATCCCGATATTTCTGTATCTGCTCCCGAATGAGCTTACCGGCTTCCCGCAGAAAAATCTCTTCGTCGGGAAGCGTCTTTATTCCGTACTCTCTGTCGGCAACTTTGATGCGGATAGAAAGTTTCTCCATCGCTTCAGCCGGCTTCGCTGACAATTGTCACGGAGCCTTATTTGGTTTATGACAAGCTACTCAAATGAGCAATACACCGGTCTATCTCCCGTATATACTCGTCGAGCTTTCGTTTAATCTCGGTACTGTTGACTGTATCAGTCAGATTGTTTTGTACAATCTTACCAAAATCTTTTGGTTTTAAAAAGATTTGTGGTGATTCTACTGCTTTTTTTTGTAACTGTCTAAGTTGCGTTTGTTGCTCCTGAATCTTCTCCTCCAGGGCTGACTTCTCCAGTTCCAGTTGCTCAATACGTCGCCGGGCGTCGGCGTTAATACCCGCCAGCAGGTTGACCTTCCGCTCCAGGTCGTCCATTAACGCAAACAACTGAAACTCACTAAGCATAATTAACGGCAGGTGAAGGAGAACTTTAATTCTGTTTCAGGTTTTACTTGTTTCAAGTTTCAGGTTGAAACATCGGAGAAGCAACCGCCGGGTATTTCCATTGCAACCGCCGGGCTGCCCCACTGAAACATGGAACATGAAACAAGTAAACCTATTTCCGAATGACCGCGCCTAAATCCCGCTCAAAAGCGGTCATCAATCGCTGCATGGTTTTGTCGATGACGGTGTCGTTGAGCGTCTGCGCCGGGTCCTGCAGGATGAAGCTGACGGAATAGGATTTCTTTTCCGCGCCCAGGTTTTCGCCTTCGTACACGTCGAAGATATTGACCGACCGCAGGAGTTTTCGCTCCGTCTGATTAGCCAGCCGACTGATCTGCTCAAACGTAACGGCTTTGTCGAGCACCAGCGACAGGTCACGGCGCACTTCCGGGAAGCGCGGTACCTCTTCAAAAACGGCCTTACTGCTATACATCCGCACCAGCGCCTTCCAGTCAAAGTCGGCGTAGAACACGGGTTGCTTCAGGTCGACCAGTTTTGTGAGCTTTGGATGCACCAAACCCAGACTGACAACCGGCTTTTTATTAACCAGGTAGGTCAGCCCGTACTGGAACAGCGTGGTATCGGCCGGCTGCGTGTCGTAGGTACGGATACGGAGGGTACGCAGCACCCGCTGCACGGCGGCAGCCAGGTCGTGGTAGGTTACGGCCATGCCTTGCTGCTGCCAGCTTTCGGCCTGAGCATTGCCGGTAAGGGCCAGACTAAAGCGCATTTGTTCGATGTACTTACCTTCCCGCTTGTGATACACTTTGCCAAACTCAAAAATTTTCAGGTCTTTCTGCCGGCGGTTCAGGTTGTAGACCAGCGTCTCCAGGGTGGAGAACAGCAGGGTTTGCCGCATCACCGACAGTTCCTCACTCAGCGGGTTGAGCAGCACCACATCCTCACCCGGTAGTCCGCTTCGGATCGCTTCGTGATACGCCGGTCGGGTCATGGAATTCGTAATGGTTTCGTAGAAGCCATTAGCCGCCAGCAACTGCCCGATGCGGAACTGCAACTGATCGGAGTCCGTCTCCGGAAACTCCGACAGGGAATCGGCACCCAGGTGCGCAGATAGTGGCACATTATCTACCCCGTAAATCCGCAGGATTTCTTCAATCACATCGGCCTCGCGGGTAACATCTACCCGGTAGGGAGGTACCAGCGCCGTAAAGCCTTCTTCGGTAAGCTCACTGAGCCGGATGTCCAGCGATGCCAGAATCCGATGTATCTCGGCCCGGTCGATGCGAATACCGATCAACCGGTCGACGTTTCGGTAGCGCACCGGAATGGTAAAATCTGAGATTGGCTGGGGGTATAGATCGACAATGTCGGAACTGATTACGCCACCAGCTACCTCCTGAATCAGCAGCGCAGCCCGTCTTAGCGCAAAGGGTGGCATGTTGGGATCGGTACCCCGCTCAAACCGGAATGACGCATCGGTCTTCAGGCCATGAAACTGCGAGGTCTTCCGAACCGAAGCCGGCGAGAAATACGCCGACTCCAGGAAGATCTTCGTTGTGGTATCGGTAACGCCCGATTGCTGTCCGCCAAATACGCCGGCGATGCACATCGGTCCGTCGGCATGGCAGATCATCAGGTCGGTTTCCGACAGCTTCCGCTCAACCCCGTCCAGGGTAACAAAAGTGGTGCTGGCCGGCAGTGTCTTCACAATTACGGCTCCTCCCTTAATCTGGTCCGCATCAAAGGCGTGCAGCGGCTGGCCCAGTTCATGGTTGACATAGTTGGTCACATCCACTACATTGTTGATCGGCGTCAGGCCAATAGCCAGCAGCCGCTGTTTCAGCCAGTCGGGCGATTCGCCAACGGACAGGCCAGTGATGGTGAGGCCGCAGTACCGGGGGCAGGCTTCGGGGGCCTCTACCCGGACATCCAGCGTCAGATCGGCGTTCTGCACCTGAAAGGCATCGACAGACGGCCAGGTGAGGGGCCGGTTCAGGGCAGCTTTCAGGTCGCGGGCTACACCCAGGTGCGAGGCCGCATCGGCCCGGTTGGGCGTGAGTCCAATGGTGATCCGGTAATCGGGTTCGAGGTTGAAGTAGCGGGCAGCCGGGGTTCCGTTGGGCAGGTCGGTCGTCAGCACCATCACGCCCGCGTGGGAGGTCCCCAGCCCAATTTCGTCTTCGGCGCAGATCATACCTTCCGACGCGGCTCCGCGAATTTTGGCCTTTTTAATGACAAACGGTTCGCCATGGGTCGGGTGCAGCGTAGCACCTACCAGCGCCACCACTACTTTCTGACCGGCGGCCACATTAGGTGCTCCGCAGACGATGCTGAGGGGCTGGCTAGTGCCGGCATCAACGGTAGTCAGACTGAGCTTATCGGCGTCAGGATGGCGCTCGCAGGTGAGCACCTCACCAATGACGACACCTTCCAAACCACCCGGTACTGATTCTATTTTTTCAATTCCTTCTACTTCCAGACCCGTTGCCGTCAGTCGTTTGCCTACTTCGTCCGGTGATTCGGGTAATTCAATAAACTGAGAAAGCCATTTATAAGAAATTTCCATACGGCGGCAAAGCAAATAAAATGCAAAGGTAATAAGTCGTTAGCCGATTACCCACTAATGACTATCCACATATTTCTCTCCGGCCCGGATCGCCACCGGTAAGGTATTCTCGGCAGGTGGAAGCGGGCAGGCATATTCCGGGTTATAGGCGCAGTAAGGATTATAGGCTGCATTGAAATCCAGCACCACCCGGTTATTTTCTATCGCATCGGCTTCAATATCTATATAGCGCCCCCCACCGTAGGTTTCCTTGCCGGAGGTAGCATCGCGGAACAGGATCGAGAGGTTGCCATCGTGTTGCAGCATCAGCAGCCGGTGAACCTGCCCCTCCAGACTAAAGGCTGCGTGGGCATACTTGGTATACACCTCTTCGCTGCCATCCGACATCCGGACAATCAGCTTTTGTGATTTGTCGGCGAATGGCTCTACCCGCGCCGACACCCGATAGGTAAGATCGGGCGGAAAATACAGGAGCCCCCGGAACGCCGTTTTATCGGAAACGGGGGAGTCTGAGCTCGTCCGGAAAAAGTCGTCTTTTTTCTGCCGTTCATCACCGACCTGCCGGCGGTATGTCTCAGGCGGAATGTTCTCCGACGCACCCGCGGATGAGGCTGAGTCGTTGTCAAAAAAGATGAAGTAGAGTACGCCTAATACGGTTATTAGTAAACCAAATTGTAAAAATCGGTTGCGAAACATAGGGTATACTGGGTAATATGGCTCGTAGATTCTTAAAGGTCCTGGTAAAAAACTTATAATGAGACAGAACCTTTGCGAAAAAATCCTTTTTTTTGTTTGTCTGTCCTGTGATTAGCAGTTCAATAATAATAGAAGGGTGACAAATGTTCACCTAATTAACCTAACCTTTGAGACTTCCTTTACTAATTTTGTATGGCTCGACTGCTCGAATTAAAAACATTCTCGTCTGAAACCGGGTCGTTAACTGTATTTGAAAACACTATTCCGGGTAATATACAACGGGCATTTTACATTTACGGGGCTGGTCAGGCACCCCGCGCCGGGCACCGTCATCTGAAGGCCTGGAATGCGCTGATGTGTGTGGCCGGCAGTTGCCGGGTTTATTCCAACGACGGCGAAACGGAGCAAACCTACGTGCTGGACAGTCCCAGTACCTGCCTGGTTCTGGAGCCCAAAGACTGGCATGTAATGGATAATTTTACCGAAGACGCTATCCTGCTGGTTCTCTCCAACGAACGTTACGATAAGGCCGATTACATCTACGAGCCTTATCCGAATACGCAACTAGCCGCTTCCGTATGATCCCCTTTCTGGATCTGGGAGCCGTCAATGCACCTCATGCCGAACGAATCAGCCGGGCCGTGCAACGGGTTATCCGGTCGGGATGGTATATTCTGGGAAATGAGGTAACTTCCTTTGAAGCCGCTTTTGCGGAATACTGTGGCACCCGCCACTGCATCGGGGTGGCCAATGGGCTGGAGGCCTTGACGCTGGTGCTGAAAGCCTGGGATTTTCCGGCTGGCAGTGAAGTAATCGTTCCGTCAAATACCTACATCGCTACTGTGCTGGCGGTCACCCATGCCGGTCTGGTCCCCGTTTTTGCAGAGCCGGATCTGACCTCTTATCTGCTTGACCCTACTAAACTTGAAGCCGCCATTACTTCCCGGACAAAGGCCATTTTACCGGTGCATCTCTACGGTCGGTGTTGCGACATGGAGGCCATCAACGCCCTGTCCAGGCAATACGGATTAAAGGTACTGGAAGATGCCGCTCAGGCGCACGGTGCCGTTTATCAGGGCCGCCAGGCTGGAAACCTGGGCGATGCCGCCGGGTTCAGCTTTTACCCCAGCAAAAATTTAGGGGCTCTGGGCGATGCCGGAGCCATTACCACCAACGATAGTGTGTTGGCCGACCGGCTCCGCTACCTTCGTAACTACGGATCGGGCCATAAATACCGAAATGATTATACCGGCTACAATAGCCGGCTCGATGAAATTCAGGCCGCTATTTTGACCGAAAAACTCCCCCTGCTGGATGAAGAGAACGCCCGACGGCGACAACTGGCCGGCCAGTACCTGGCAGGGATTACCCATTCCGACATTACCTTACCGCCCTCTGATCGGGTAAGCGATGATAGCTGGCATTTGTTTGTGGTCCGGCATCCGCAGCGCGATGGGGTCAGAAATTACCTGCGCGAGCGGGGCATTGGTACCGATGTGCATTACCCGATACCCCCACACCAGCAGCCGGCCTACGCAGAGTATGGTCATCTATCGTTACCAGTTGCGGAGCAGTTGCACCGGGAGATTGTTAGTTTGCCGCTCAATAGCGCTTTAACCGATACTCAGATTCAGTATATAGTCGACACCATCAACGGTTACCCCGGCTAAGGCTATGAAACTAAGCATTGTCATTCCGGTGTACAATAGCGAAAAGACACTGGCCCCGCTGGTTGCCCGGTTGCAGGCGTGTCTGGATGGGCACGACTTCGAGATTGTGCTGGTCAATGACGGCAGCCGTGATCGCTCCGAAGCCGTATGTTTTGCCCTGACCGAACAATACGCCAATGTCCAGTTTATTGGTCTGCGCCGGAATTTTGGCGAGTTCAACGCCGTGCTGTGCGGGTTGAACTACGTACGCGGCCAGTATGCTGTAATCATTGACGATGACTTTCAGAACCCGCCCGAGGCTATTCTGACACTGGTAAACGCAGCCGATGCCGAAGGGTATGATGTGGTGTACAGCCGCTACGCCCGCAAGCAGCACGCCTGGTTCAGGAATGCCGGCAGCCGGCTGCTCAACAAACTGGCTACCTACCTGATCGACAAGCCGGAGGAGCTCTACCTGTCCAGTTTCAAATTGATCCGGTACGAGGTGGTGCAGGAGATTATCCGTTACAAAGGGCCTTATCCGTACATCGACGGCCTTATTTTCCGGGCTACCCGCCACGTTGGCAGCGTAGAGGTACCACATCATCCCCGGCAGGAGGGGCAATCCAACTATACGCTCAAAAAACTAGTCTCCCTGTTTCTGAATGTCCTGATCGGCTATTCGGTCTGGCCCTTGCGGGTTTTTACCCTGGTGGGAGTTGGTTTGTTTCTGGTTAGCGCACTGGTGGGAATGGGCTTGCTGATTGGTGGGCTGGCGGACTGGTTTCCGGTGCAGGGCTGGTATATTGTCACCTGGGCTGTATTTTTGCTGGCCGGTCTGCAACTTCTCTTTCTAGGGGTGGTCAGCGAGTACCTCGGTAAACTGTTTATGCAGCAAAGCGGATTGCCACCGTATGTGGTGAAACATGAAGTGGTCAGGCAGTCCTCAGTAGGCAGCCCTCAGTAGGCAGTAGACAATCTTCGATAAACCGTCTGAACGGTAGGAGAGGGTCTACTGTTGTTTTGAAAAGGCCGGGCCTTTACCCCCAATCAGTACAACTATGTTTACAGGAATTGTTGAAGCCACGGGTGTGGTGCAGAAAATAGAGGCAGCAGGTACCAATCTGACGTTTCATCTTGCGTCGCCCATTACGCACGAGCTGAAAATTGATCAGAGTGTCAGCCACAATGGAGTTTGTCTAACCGTTACGTCCGTGGACGGCGATACCTATACCGTAACGGCGGTAGACGAGACGTTGAAGAAAACCAATCTGGGACAGTTACAAACCGGCAGCCGCGTTAACCTGGAGCGTTGTATGCCCGCCAACGGCCGTTTTGATGGCCATATTGTGCAGGGGCATGTTGATCAGACGGGTATTTGCACTCATGTTCAGGATCAGCACGGGAGCTGGCTGTTTGATTTTGAGTACGATCCGCAGGTAGGCAATATTACCGTCGAGAAAGGGTCCATCTGCATCAACGGAGTGAGCCTGACGGTGTTTGACTCCCGGCCGATGGGCTTCCGCGTTACCATCATTCCCTACACCTATGAGCACACGACATTCCGCGATCTGCGGGCCGGCCAGGTGGTCAATCTTGAGTTTGACATCGTAGGCAAGTACATCAAAAAAATGCTGGAGCAATACCGCTAAGACGGCTGAATGCGTTAATATTACAGGTTTAACCGGAGACGTTTCTTTTGAATGGCGAAAATTAGCACCCGCAGAGCTACCGACCTGCTGATCCATGTGGGTATCGTTCTGGCACTGCTGGCCGTACTTTTCTTAGGGTTTTTCTTTGTTTATCTCCCGTTCACGACCAACCATGGGCAGTCCATTACGGTTCCGGAACTGTCGGGCCTGAGTACGGATGAATTGAAGACGCTGCTAAACGACCGTGATCTGCGGTACGAAGTCAGTGACTGTACCTATGTAGCTGGTGTGGAACCCCTGACGGTGTATATCCAATACCCCCGTCCCGGGGCGAAAGTGAAAGAAGGCCGGAAGATCTACGTCACCATTACCAAGCTGACGGCGCCGATGGTACCGATGCCCAAACTGGTTGATCTGACCAAACGCAGCGCGGAACTGACACTGCGCTCGAATGGTCTCGATCTGGGCACTATCAGCTATAAACCCGACCTTGCTAAAAACTCAGTTTTACAGCAATTATATAACGGACAGGAGGTTAAAGCCGGAATGCCGGTGCCGAAAGGTGCCAAGATTGACCTGGTGCTTGGCGATGGTCTCGGGAATACTACCTTCGATGTGCCGGACGTTATAGGTAAACCGCTCGATGAAGCGAGACTGATTATTAAGGGATCTAATCTTCAGGTAGGTACGGTCATCTCCGTAGAAGACCCTGAGAAAGAAGTAGGTACGGTGGTTCGGCAGAAGCCGGAGCCCCGCCCGGGTGAACGTATCCGGGTGGGCGAGACCGTTGATCTCTGGGTTGTCGGGCCACTTGATAACTAACAATAAGCAGGCCACCGTCACATATGTTTTTACTTTTTACGTTGTGTCAATATAGTAAAAACCTTGCCGGGCGTTTTGTCCGGCAAGGTTTCTTTATTTGGAGTCTTCCGATTGTATTGCTGACAGCTACCCTGCTGGTCCATCCGGCATTAGGCCAGCAGCCGCTGAGTCTGCCATTTTTTGACGATTTTTCTCTTTCGCCCGGCCGGCTTGATCCGGCGCGGTGGGTACCCGGCAGTGGCGTGTACATCAACAATAGCATGCCGATCAACCACCCGTCGGTCAACGTAGCTACCTTCGATGGACTCAACGCCAGCGGCCGGCCGTATAATTTCAACGGGGTACAAACGGCTATCAACGGCCCAACCGATACGCTGACTTCCCAGCCCATTAATCTGGCTGGTTACAACCCGGCCGACTCGGTATACCTAAGTTTTTACTGGCAGCGCAAAGGCCTGGGCGAACTACCCGACGTCGAAGATTCGCTCCGGCTACAGTTTCTGGGTAACGACGGACAGTGGCGGACAGTGTGGAAAGAGGCCGGGGGTATCCTGAACAACAACTTTACCCAGTCCTTTGTGGCCGTTACCGATCCGCGCTTTCTGCACGCGGGTTTTCAATTCCGGATTCAATCATTCGACCGGCAGGCGGGGGCCTTTGATTCCTGGCATCTCGATTACGTGTATATGAACAGGGGCCGGTCGCAGTTCGACCGGGTTATTAAGGATGTGGCAACCCGGCAGGCGGTGAGCCCCTACCTAAAACGCTACACCGCAATGCCGCTGCGGCAGTACCTGGCCAATCCGGATGCCGAAACCGCCGATTCTGTCACCACGGATGTTAATAACCTGTTCAACAACTTCAACTTTACAACCTTCAGCTTCCGGGTGCAGGAACTGGTCAGCGGCCGCACCATTCAGGACGAACAGCAAACGCTGTCGGTGCTGATTCCGTCGCTGAGTTCGCAGGGAAAGCGGATTCGCCCAACGCCACTAACCGGGGTTTCGCCGGCCGGTCGGGCCGTGCTGCGGTATACCTTTGATGTGTTAACGACCGACGATCAGAATCCCTCGATTCCAACCATTAACTTACGCCGGAACGATACCATTTCCGGCCATACCGTGCTTGACGACTACTACGCCTACGATGACGGATCGGCCGAAATCGGCATCCAGATCAACCAGCGGCAGTCAAGGGCGGCTATGCGGTTTATTGCCAATGAACCGGATGCGGTAACGGGCGTCCGGATTTGCTTCCTGCCTTACCAGACCAACCAGACGGGGCAGCTTTTTGCCCTCAGCGTTTATGCAAATGAGCGAGGGGTACCCGGTAGCCGGGCATTGTACCAGAAGTCTTTTACAGTGCGCTATCCGTCTGTTCGGAACGGCTTTGTGGAGTTTAAATTTGATAATCCGGTAGCCGTTAAAGACACGTTCTACATTACCTTTACGCAGGTCAATGAGACGCCCATTCCGATTGGCTTTGATCGAAACAGCCCCTTTAGTAATCAGTTGCTGGTGAACCTGAGTAATCGCTGGGAAGCCTATACAGACATTCGGGGTGTTCCAATGATCCGGCCGGTCATGGGCGGAACCGCCAGTTTGGTAGTTACCGGTCGCGAAGAGCCGTTGCTGCCCATGCAGGTATACCCGAACCCAACGGCGGGCGACATTCGCTGGGATAACGAAGCCATTAGCAGGATGGAGGTACTGGATCTGAGTGGTCGTCTGCTCTACAGCCTCCCGGGCGTTTCCGGCCGCCGGACCGCAGATTTGAGTCACCTCACGAGCGGCTTCTACCTGCTCCGGCTTTCGGACGGCAAACGAACTGTAGTGCAGAAATTAGTTATTCAGAAATAACTTAAAACAATGGATATTACCGTACAGGAGTTGAAAGAGCGGCTCGACAAGGGCGAAAAAGTAAACCTGATCGACGTGCGCGAGCCGTACGAATACACGGAGGATAATCTGGGTGGTCAACTCATTCCGTTGGGTGAAATTCAGCACCGTATGGATGAGCTGGATGGCCTTCAGGACGAAGAAATCATTGTACAGTGCCGTTCGGGGGCCCGGAGTGCTACGGCCCAGCGGATTCTCGAAGAAAACGGCTTCAACAACGTTCGCAACCTCGTTGGCGGCATCCTGGCGTACCGGAAGTTGTAATTTAGTGGGCAGATTTCTGTTCTCAGTACTTAGACTTACGATGTCGGCTGGGCGCTCTTTTTTCTGCCAACTGAGTATTGCCAACTAGGTACAGCCTACTGTAATCTGCCCACTGAGAACTGCAATACTCCTTCAAAATCCTCTGCGCTGAACCACTGGTAATTGGCCTGGTGGCGAAACCAGGTAAGCTGGCGTTTGGCGTAGCGCCGGGAGTTGCGTTTGAGCAGGCGAACCATTTCCTCGTAGTTGTATTCGCCGTCGAGATAGCCAAAAACTTCTTTATAGCCTACCGTTTGCAGCGTATTGTGGTGGCGGTAGGGCAGGAGGGTGCGGGCTTCGTCGACGAGACCGGCCTCCAGCATGGCATCCATGCGCTGATCAATGCGGGCATATAGCTCGGCGCGGGGGCGGTCCAGGGCTATCAGGCGGCATTGGAACGGCCGCGGAGTGGTTTGCTGCCGCCGGAAGGATGAGTACGGCTGGCCTGTTGCCAGACACACTTCAAGGGCACGAATGACACGCTGCGTGTTCTGCAGGTCGGCAGTTTGAACATAAACGGGGTCGAGCCGGCGCAATTCTTTCTGAAGCGGTGCCAATCCTTCGGTTGCTACCCGTTGCTCCAAGGACTCGCGGAACGCTGGTTCTATTGGTGGGATATCGTCCAGACCAAAGCACAGGGCCTGGATGTACAATCCCGTACCACCTGATAAAATCACCAGATCTTTTTCGGCAAAAAGCTGTTCCAGCAACAGTAGGGCTTCCCGCTCGTACTGCCCGGCGCTGACCTGCTCCGTAATGGTATGTGAGTTAATGAAATGGTGTACCACACCCGCCATCTCGGCTGGCGTGGGCTTAGCCGTGCCGATGGTTAATTCACGATAAAATTGCCGGGAATCGGCCGAGACTACATCGGTCTGTAAGGCTTTTGCCAGACGGACGCACAGGGCTGTTTTACCCACGGCCGTGGGGCCGGCAACAACCAGCAGGGTTTTCGCCATATCAGTCAGGTTCAGGCCGCAAAGTTAAACAAAGCCTTTAGCCCGGATGGATATAAATTTTCCTTGTCCGTCCGGTATTTGTTTCATATTCATATATTTGGCAAACCATTATAAGCGATGCAATGCCGCTAACAGCGTATTTAGGTGGGGTGGTATTTCTTATATGGCTCCTGGGTCCTAACCAGGAACAAACTGGGTTTACCTACCGGCCGATTGATTATCAGGATACGTTACGCTTCAGTACCTATCGCTTTATTGTAACCGCAGGTGGCACCGGGCCTATCCGTGACCTGAACGTCAGAGCTTACCGGGGCAGTGTGTTGCTCACCAACATCTGGATCGAAACCAACGGCATTGTTGTCGATGCCGAGGTGGCCGATCTGGACAATAACCGCTTTCCTGAGCTATACGTATACGCCACCAGTTATGGCAGCGGCTCCTTCGGCAGCGTGTACGGCTGGCAGTTTCTGGCCAGTAATAAAGGTGATATCTTCCCTGTCAACTGGGAGAGCATCGCGGTCGACGGATACATGGGGCACGACAGCATCTGGGTCCAAAAACCATTTATCTGCCGCAAATTTCCCCTATACCGCCCCGGCGACAGCAATGCTGAACCTACCGGAGGCAGCCAAACCTTCCGCTACCGGCTTCAGAAAATGGACGAAGACTACGTACTGATACCGCTTACCAGATAAGGTCATCTAACAATACGGAGACTTGTAAGTTGTATCTGTCAGTTGTAGCATCCAGATTGCTATCCAGTTTCTTCATGTATCTCTAAACCAAATTTGTTATGGGTCTTCTTAAGTTTCTAAAAGGTGTTGGTGAGAAAGTAATGAACAAAGAGCAGCAGGCGCCTGCCAATGACCCGGCCAAAAGCGCGGAGGTAGAACCACTGCGGGCTGGTGCTTTACTCAGTCACGTAAAACAATTAGGACTGCGCTATAATAAGCTGACCGTGAAAACGGCCGGTGATACGGTGGTCCTGGAAGGAGAGGTTCAATCTCACGAAGATGCCGAAAAAATTGCCCTGGCCGTTGGTAATGTCGAAGGCGTAGAAACGGTAGATAACCGAATGACGGTGGCCGAGCCGCAGCAACCTCAGGCTCAAATGCACACGGTAGAGAGTGGTGATACCTTGTCGAAGATTTCCAAGAAATACTACGGGGACCCCATGAAGTACGGCGTCATCTTTGAAGCCAACAAACCGATGCTAAAAAATCCTGACCTGATCTATCCCGGTCAGGTCCTGCGGATACCACAGTTGTAGGTTAAAACAGAAGCGGGATGCCATCTGGCATCCCGCTTCTGTTTTAACTATTACTATCCACTCTCGCTTCGATAATCCGCTGCACCTCCACGGGTACGTTGGCCAGGAAATCGTAGCTGGTTAGCCGCTCCAGTTCATCAATGCTGACCAGGTAGCTGCGCCAGGGTTTGTCGGCGGCCGATTGGGTATTGGGGATGTTCACGGCGATGATGCGGGTATTGGTTGAGACCCGCTGGGCATCGTCAGACCCGGTGGGTAAAACAATAATGATCTTCCAGAGCGAAGCCGGTACGGTTATTTTTCCGCTGGCAATAGCTGTTTGCTGGCCGTTAGACCCGGTTCCGCCTGCGCCTATGGTTCCGGCCAATACATATACCTCATTATTGCCGGACAGCAAGGTTCGCGTATAGTCCTCCAGGTTTTTCCAGACTTCACGGTTGTGCCGGGGGGCCTGTGGCACAATATTCGTCATCAGAAAGGTAGCGCTGTTGTCTTCCTGAGAGCCATCGCGGTCATCAGAAGGGCAGAGGTGACCCCGGTCGAAGCCGGTGTTGGTATAATCCGATGTTTTAGCGGCAAACCAGCCCGAGGGGATGGCGGGGTCGGCACGAAAGTCGTTGCTGCGGGTACCTGTACCTTTCCAGGCCTCGCTCAGGTGCCAGCTTACCCAATTGGCAATACCCCGGCTGCGGCTATACGAGACCACATACCCCGGCTTCACCATCAGGTAATTGTCGGGATCACTGGTGGATGCCCGGCTTGGGTTCCCCAGGGCCAGGTTGTCATCGCGGGTTGGCTGGGTCGAAGAAGTGCCCGTGCCGGTACCGGAGGGGCGGCTGGGTGGGCCAGGCAGGCAGCTATATAACCAGCCGGAAAGCACAAGTACGCTGACAATTGCGTAAGAATGTGTAAATTTGTTGATGGCTCTCGTTACCATAGTCAAAAATTTAACAGAACGATAAACTTCTGAACTCGGATTATGCTGAAGGGTTCACAAATCTTACAGAAATAACGTACCGTACTGTTTTTTATGTCTAAGAAGAAGCAACCCTCCAAACCGGCAAAACCAGCTCCCAACGTATACCCCACAGGTGCGCCGGCGGCCTCCCGGCCCGGCCCCGTTCGTGCTGTTCCGGTACGGCCGCAGCCGGTCACCACTAAAACGGCTGCTACCTCCACCGAGCCTGATCTGCCCATAGAAACCCGGCCGGTAACCTGGTGGCCTTCGGCCATTCTGGCTGTCGTTGCCTTTGCTTTATACATCAATACGTTCGGTCACGGCTATGTGTTGGACGATATTGCCGCTATCAGTCAAAACCTGTTTGTGCAGGAGGGTCTTAAAGGCATACCTCAACTTCTGAAGGTGGAGTTCTGGCACTTCAGCAATATCTCCCTTGGGTATTACCGCCCCCTCTCGCTGATTACGTTTGCCATTGAACAGGAGTATTTTAAAAATGACCCTTCGGTCAGCCACATGGTCAATGCTTTACTGTATGGGTTGACGGGGCTGGTTTTGGGCGTTCTACTGCAGAAATGGTTGCCGGGTAAGGTCATTATGGCATTCCTGATTGGTTTGCTGTTCATCGCCCATCCGATTCATACCGAGGTGGTAGCCAACATCAAGAGCCGCGACGAGATTATGAGTTTCCTGTTTATCATCTCTATGCTGCTGATGTACTGGCGGTATCTGGAGACGGATAAACCCATCTGGATTACGGCTGCTTCGGCTACGTTGTACCTGGCGTTCCTTTCCAAAGAAACCTCCATTGTAAGCCTGGCCCTGCTGCCCGCCATGCAGTATTATTTTGCCAAACGGAGTGTCTGGCGGTCGCTGCTGAGCTTATGGCCGTTCCTGCTGGTGGCGGCTGTATTCTTTTTTCAGAAAAAAATGATGATTGGCACGCTTAGCGGAAATCCACCCATGGACTGGGCGAACTATCCGTACGCCATGACCAAAACGCAGGTGCCTACCACCTTTAAGTTCCTGTTGTATTACATCCGCCTGCTGGTATTACCTCACCCGCTGGTATACGACTACTCTTATAACGTGATTCCCCCCGAAAAAACGGGAGGAATGGTGCTTGCGGGCTTTCTGGTCTTTCTGGGCCTGGTGTGGCTGGCCTGGATCGGCTTCCGTCGGCGCACGCTATGGGGCTTCGGCCTGTACTGGTTCTTTGTCACGATGGTGCCGGCGCTGGGCTTTATCTTCTCGCGGGGCGGCATCCTGGCTGAGCGCTTTCTGTACGCGCCTGCCCTGGCCTTTGCCATTATTTTTGTCTGGGGTCTGAATAAGCTGTTTGACCGCTGGCAGCATACGCAAACCGACTCACCCCGGCCGGTGCTGGTGCGGTATGCGCCAATGCTTGCTCTGGTTGTGGTGGTGTCTGGCCTGTACTCGTTTAAGACAGTAGACCGTAACAATGCCTGGAAGGATAACTTTACCCTGTTCAACACCGACCTGAAGAACGCTCCGAATAGCTGCCAGGTGCAGCGGCACGTAGCCAATGAGTGGATTGATAAAGGGGTAAAGTCACGCGCTAAAGCGGACTCCACGGTTATGGTGCTGCGGACGCGGACCAGGCAGGATTCGATTCAGAAAGCGCAGGCGGCTTACACCGTTTTTGATAAGGATGCAGGTAAATACGCCCGGCTCGCCCTCAACCACCTGCAGGAGTCGTGCCGGATCTACCCGAGCTTTGGGGAGTCGTATTTCTCCATGGCGTATGTTTTTCAGAAGATCACGCCGAACCGTGATTCGGCCGTTTACTACTATAAGCAGACCATCCGGGCGGCCAATAACTACGCACCGGCCTATAACAACCTGGGAGTAATCTATCAGGGCGAGGGCAAGTACCAGCTGGCTTCGTACTATTACAACCAGTCGATGGCGGTAAATCCCGCCTACGCCGACGGTCGCAACAACTGGGCTGCTTTGAAGCAGGCCACTGGTCTGGATGTTAAAATGCTGCCGGATAGCGTCCTGACTAAGAATTAACATACTCTATAAATGGCGGAGCGCCACCGGTTTTCACCGGTGGCGCTCCGCCATTTATAGAAAATGAAAGAGGCTATTGTTTCAGCATCTCCTGCAGCACCGTCAGGTTTACTTTTCTGTCGAAAATGGACCGTACCGGTATCTGGAAGCCTGATACGGTCTTACTGCTAAGTGTGTCTTTAATGGTCAGCGTAGCGACTGTTTCGAACGCCATAAACTCTTCGTCCAACTGGTACTGCTCAACTGTTTGTCGGGTTGGGTCAATAATCCAGTACTCGCAGACGCCATGGGCAGCATAATCTTCAAACTTGACACCTTTATCCCGTTCAGCGGTACTTTTCGACAATACTTCGACAACCAGGTCTGGGGCCGGATATTTCATCTGATCACTAAAAAAATCATTCGCCTTGTCGGCTGACCAATAACAAATGTCCGGTTCGTAGTCGTTGCGGGTCAAGGCAACAAGCGCTTTCTCGCTATGTACAGTGCCGAGACTGTTTAGGTTGACGTACATGCGAAGAAGAGTAGAAAGATTCTCTGTGGCCTCCAAATGCTTTTCTTTCGCCGGGGAATGCATAATTACCTCACCGTTAATAAATTCGGCTTTCACATCGTCACGCAGCCACTCCCGAAATTCTTTACGGCGGAGTGCCTCGTCGTTCAGAATGGCCTGTGCCCGTTCGATTACCAGCTTCGCGTCGGGAGCATCAAGCAAATCAGCAACCCGGTTTCCAATGAAATTCGTCATGATTGGCAAATAAACTAAATCTACAAAAAAGCCGCCCCCTGTCCAAATTCATTCCTGCTCATGGCTGGCTAGCCAGTGCCGTTCCCTCGTTCAGTTCCGGCATCAGCTCCTTCAGAATCTTCTGAGCCGCCACCGCGATCACCGTGCCTGGACCAAAAACACCTTTGACACCAGCATCGTAGAGGTACTGGTAATCCTGCGCTGGTATGACACCCCCGGCAATGACCATAATATCGTCGCGGCCAATCCTGCGGAGTTCATCAATGAGTTGTGGTACCAGCGTTTTGTGACCAGCCGCCAGGCTGGAGACGCCGACGATATGCACGTCGTTTTCGGCCGCCTGCCGGGCTACTTCTTCCGGCGTCTGGAACAGCGGCCCCATATCGACATCAAATCCCAGATCGGCAAAACTGGTGGCAATGACCTTGGCCCCCCGGTCGTGACCATCCTGGCCCATTTTGGCGACCAGCATGCGCGGGCGACGGCCCTCCAGTTCGGCAAAGCGGTTGGTTAGCTGGCGGGCAACGCGGAAGTTTTCGTCGTCGGATACCTCGGCGGAGTAGATGCCGGACACGGCGCGGATCATGGCCTTGTGGCGGCCGAATGCCTTTTCCATAGCGTCTGAAATTTCACCCAGCGTAGCGCGGCTACGGGCTGCTTCAATGGCGAGGGCTAATAAATTTGAGGTCGAAGTGGTAGCTGCTTCGGTAAGGGCGGCTAATGCCTGCTCCACTTTTTCCTGGCTTCTTTTCTCTTTCACATCCTTAATCCGCCGGATCTGCGCTTCACGAACAGCCTGATTGTCGACTTCCAGCAGGTCAATGGCTCGCTCCGACAGGGGCCGGTAGCGGTTGACGCCTACAATGATGTCTTTGCCGCCATCAATTCGCGCCTGCTTACGGGCGGCTGCTTCTTCGATGCGCAGCTTGGGCAAACCGGTTTCAATGGCTTTGGTCATGCCGCCCAGCTGCTCAACTTCGTCAATCAGGGCCCACGCTTTTTCTACTAGCTCTTTAGTCAGCGCTTCTACGTAATACGAACCACCCCAGGGATCGACTACCCTGGTAATGTCTGTTTCGTGCTGGAGGTACAACTGCGTATTGCGGGCGATGCGGGCCGAAAAGTCGGTGGGCAGGGCAATGGCTTCATCCAGTGAGTTGGTATGCAGGCTCTGAGTGTGGCCCAGCGCGGCCGCCAGCGCTTCAACGCACGTGCGGGTGATGTTGTTGAACGGGTCCTGCTCGGTCAGACTGTAGCCGGAGGTCTGGGAGTGGGTCCGCAGTGCCAGCGATTTACTATTTTTCGGCTCAAACTGCTTCACAATCTTTGACCAGAGCAACCGGCCCGCCCTCATCTTGGCAATTTCCATAAAGTGGTTCATGCCGATACCCCAGAAAAACGACAGCCGGGGCGCAAACTCGTCGATGCTCATACCCGCCCGCAGCCCGGTCCGGATGTACTCCAGGCCATCGGCCAGCGTGTATGCCAGTTCGATATGGGCGGGGGCACCCGCTTCGTGCATGTGGTACCCGCTGATGCTGATGGAGTTGAACTTCGGCATGTAGCGGCTGGTGTACGCAAAGATGTCGCCAACGATCCGCATAGACGGTTCGGGTGGGTAGATGTAGGTATTGCGCACCATGAACTCCTTCAGAATATCGTTCTGGATGGTGCCGGAGAGCTTTTCGGGCGGTACACCCTGCTCCTCGGCCGCCACAATGTAAAACGCCATAATGGGAATCACGGCCCCGTTCATGGTCATCGATACTGACATTTGGTCGAGCGGGATCTGGTCGAACAGCAGCTTCATGTCTTCAACCGTATCAATAGCTACTCCGGCTTTACCCACATCGCCCACCACACGCGGGTGGTCGGAATCGTAGCCCCGGTGGGTTGCCAGGTCAAAGGCCACCGAGAGTCCTTTCTGCCCGGCGGCCAGATTGCGCCGGTAAAAAGCGTTTGATTCCTCGGCGGTCGAAAAACCCGCGTATTGCCGGATGGTCCACGGCTGGCGGACATACATCGACGCATACGGTCCCCGCAGGTACGGGGGTATACCGGCCGCAAAGCGCAGATGGTCGGCGCCGGCCAGATCGGCCGCGTCGTAGTGGGGCTTTAGCCTTATGCCCTCGGCTGTGCGGTAAGGTGTAAACTGGGCCGGCGCTTCGGACGGCGTCGTTCGGTTAGTTTGTATATGGATGAAGTCAGGTCGCATTTTGTTTCAGGTTTCAGCGGGGGCGCCCGATGGTTGGCGCTATTCAAACGCAGTGGCTAGTCGGCGGTCGGGGAGGAGCGGGATGCCATTTGCCTGAAGGGGACGCAGTGGCTGGTCCGGTTTGGCAACGGACTCTTCATCAAAGCGAAATTTGGTCACACCCACCAGCACCCGGCCGTTTTGTACCGCATCAACTTTGGCCTGGTACGCCTGCTGAATCTGCTCCTGAATAAAACCCTGTTCAAAGGCTTTGGTGAAGCCCCCCCGTTCTTCTACCGCCAGGAACAACTGCCAGGCGGCCTCGACGAGTTGATTTGTCAGGTTTTCGAGGTAATACGTACCGGCAGCCGGGTCGGCTACTTTGTCCAGGTGCGATTCTTCCTTCAGCAGGATAGACAGGTTGCGGGCAATTCGGTGCGAGAACTCGTCAGGCTGGCGGAACGTCGTATCGTACGGATGCACCGTCAGGGCATCGCAACCGCCAATCACAGCCGCCATGGCTTCGGTAGTGGCCCGGAGCAGGTTGGTGTATGGGGTAGCCGTGGCGTCGTAAAAGGTAGAGGTCTGGGCATGAATATAGCATGGGCCGTGGGCGTTCCGGCGTTCCGGCATGGGGTGTGAGGCATGGGGCGAGTAGGCGGCCAGAAGACGCTGGTACAGGATACGTAGCGCCCACAGCTTGGCAATCTCCATAAAGTAACTGGTGCCGACGGATACCGACAGCACAGTTTTGGGGGCCAGCTGGTCAACCGCCAGACCGGCATTGGTCAGGTGGTCGTAGATGTCGGTGAGGGAGGCCAGCAGAAACGCCAGCTCCTGCGTAGCATTGGCTCCGGCGTTATGAACGGCGTGGCTGCTGACGGTAATGGTGCGGAACTGCGGAGAACTGGCCGACAACCGGGTGGCTTCGGCTACGGAAGCCAAACCGGCGGTATACGGGTCACCGGCGGTAGTCCACCGGGCAAGCTGATCGTTCAGAAAACCACCTTTGAGCTGGTACGGAGCAACGCGCTGCAGAGTCGTCAGCCATTCGGTAGCGGGGCCGGTGAAGCGGAAAAAGACCGGGGTTTCGCTAAGTTTGATACCGTTCAGCAGTCGGGTCAGGTCTGCTTCAGTCCCTGCGGTATTGGTTCCATCCAGCAGCAGCGCATCGGCACCCCGGCTAAGCCAGTCCCGTAAGGTAGCATTATCTTCTTTAGGGTCCTGAACGCGAAGCTCCGGCGTAGTCAGCCAGCCGGGCTGCTTTTTCTGGGCGGCCTGCAACGTTTCCAGCGGCAGATGCTCCAGGTCTTCGGCCGTATAGTATGGTTCCACGCTGAAGCCTTCAGGGGTTTGCCAGCGCAGACTTTCATACACGGCTTCGGCGGAGCGGGTGGGGTCCTTCAGGTCTTTCTGTACCTGCGCCAGCCATTGGGCCTTATCAGCGGGTGGAAATATATCGGCAAAAAGTTGGCTCATACGTCGCGGTGCTAATCTGGCAGGTAAAATTACGCTTTCTCTTTTCCGCTTCCAACCGGGGCCTGTTTCTGCCGTTCGATAAAGGACCTTGGATTATTTTAAGGGATTGCTAAAGTGCGTTGACTGGTTCAGAATTTACACCTACTTTTAACCATAGGGAGAAGAAGGCACTGCTTGCGGTGCAGGATTTTTGACTACTTTTGTCTCCCTTTTGCGAAATCGCATAAGCGAGTTTTACCGTGAATGTACCCGCACAAACCGTAATGCAGCGTGAAGTTCGGACGGTGTGGAATCATTGTCTGCACGTCATCCGGGAGAGTATTCCCGAGCAAAGTTACAAAACCTGGTTTGAACCCATCGTTCCCCTGCGGCTGAACGGTAAGGTGCTTACGATCCAGGTGCCCAGCCAATTCTTCTTTGAGTGGCTGGAAGATAACTTTGTGCATATCCTGCGGAAGGCGCTCGACCAGGCCATCGGCCGGGACGGTATGCTGGAGTACTCCATCATTGTAGACAAGGGCAACGAACAAAACCGCCCGCTGACGGTCAATGTGCCAACCACCAAATCACCGCAGACATCCAAGCCCGACAACGTAAGCCCCGACCTGCTGCGCAGCCCCTTTGAGCTGAAGGATCTGGATTCACTGACGCTCGACTCCTACCTGAATCCGACCTATACCTTTGATAATTACGTAGAAGGCGACTGTAACCGCCTGGCCCGCAACGCCGGCTACGCCGTAGCGACCCGACCGGGGGTGACCTCCTTCAACCCGCTGATGATTTACGGTGGGGTAGGGCTGGGTAAAACGCACCTGGTACAGGCCATTGGCAACTACATCAAGAATAATAACCTGGATAAGTTTGTGCTGTACGTGACGTCGGAGAAGTTTACGAATCAGTTCCTGAACGCGATCAAAACCGACTCGCTGCGCGACTTTACGCAGTTCTATATGCAGGTAGATGTGCTCGTTATTGACGATGTGCAGTTTCTGCAGAAGAAGGAGAAAACCCAGGAAATCTTCTTCCACATCTTCAACCACCTGCACCAGTCGGGTAAGCAGATCATCATGACCTCCGATCGCTCGCCCAGAGAACTGGGTGGTCTGGAGGACCGTCTGCTGTCTCGTTTTAAATGGGGACTTACTACTGATTTGCAGCAGCCGGATCTGGAAACCCGCATTGCCATTATCCAGAAAAAACTCCAGGCCGAAGGCGTCTACATTGACGATAACGTGATCGAATACCTGGCCCATAGCATCAACACAAACGTAAGGGAACTGGAAGGCGTTATCGTCTCGCTCATGGCGCAGGCATCCCTGAATCGGCGGGAAATTGATCTGGAACTGGCCAAGTTGACCCTCCGAAACATTGTGGTTGATTCCGATAAAGAGATCAACATCGATACGGTGCAGGAGGTAACGGCTGACTTCTTTGGCGTAACCGTGGCAGACCTGAAATCGAAGAGCCGCAAGCGTGAGCTGGTTTACCCGCGTCAGGTCGGTATGTTCCTGGCCAAGGAGAAGACGGGCCTGCCGCTAAAGTCCATCGGCTATCATTTCGGCGGCCGTGACCACAGTACGGTCATTCACGCCATCCAGGCCATAAACGACCTCATCAACGAAAATCCCGCCACCCGCGAGGCTGTTGAGAAACTAAAAGCGTATTTTAAGTAGTTTTTTGCCCTTGGCCCCAGCCCTAAAGGCGGTCGGCCGCTGCCGGGCCTGCTGGCGCATGAAAGAGCTTCGCACAAGCTTCATATCTGGCGACAGCCATATTTGTGCGCCAGCAGGCCCGGCAGCGGC
>NZ_BAABHD010000066.1:0-39413 GCF_039541915.1 Nibrella saemangeumensis | reverse complement strand
GTCCAGTTTGACCTGAAAGCGTTGCTGAGTTTTCCGCTGGTTCGGCCACGGAACAAGGGCAATGGCCCCAAGTGACGGATTTTGTACGAAACTGCAAAACTACCCATAGTTTTGAGCAAGCGGTAAAATGGGTAGGTAAGTTACCTTAGTTCGGTTGGTTCAAAATCTGCTTATAGTAGCTGGCCAGCAAGTACAGATGTGCCGGCACCCTACTACCGACCGGGCACCATTGCTGAACAAGTGCTTCAATCTCTTCTGGTGTACGGCCCAGTACTACCAGCCGTTTAATGTCGGTGGCCAGCTCGGGTAAGTTCGTTTCGTAGTGCTGAACTAGAATAGCCGTTACCTGCTGCTGTAGCGCATCTGAGAATTGGTCGGGGTTTGATGTGTTTTCCAATGTCGGTTTGTACGAATAGCTTCTATATACTATTCCGCAGGCTTGGCTAAACCTCGACAGAATTTCGAATAAATATTTTTCTGCCCCTCCCCTACCGCAATGCCTCCAGTTGCGCTGGCGGTGGCCAAAATTAGAATAGGTCTGGAAGACTTTGTAAAGGTATAAGACCTTCTGTCTGCGTATCTGACCGTATTACTACATCAAAGACAACCCAGCTTCTATTCAGGTTAACCGAATCCAAAAAGCCAATCTTATATGCCTTCTCTTCAAGTCGCAATGTGTCATTCTCTGAAAGTATTTTGTTAATGATTTGCTTCTCTCCTCGTGCGACATAGTCCCAATAGCCGGTTTGCGGGTTAGTAAAAGATACCAGGTTGGGCCTGATACTGACAATCGTGATTTTTTCTTGCGGCCGATTTCTTCCTTTTGATAACGTGATCCATCCGGATTGTAGCTTTAAGTTTAACTTCTTGTCATATACCGCGTAGTTACCATTTACTCTAGCTCTTATAACCCACATGGAGTCAGGGTAAGCTAAATTTGAGCATTCAAAACTTCCTTCCTTGATTGGTCCTTTATTGCTGAACACAATGATAGCGAGCAGAATACTCACTGTTAAAGCGGCCGCAACTAAACCTAAGAGTTTACGCTTATCGACTTTTTTCTTTGAGCGTTCTTCCATTAACTGCTTGATAGCAGTATTGGCCTCTTGTACGTATTTGCTGTGAGGATAAATGTCGAGGTACTGCTTATATGCTTTTTCGGAATGCTCTTTTTTTACAGCTTTCCACAACGTCTCTTCTTTGTCGGCCACTTGCAATTCCTTTAACAACTTGGCAAGAGCATCAACATAGTCAAATCTGAAATCAATATGTTGTAGTCGTCTAATCCGGATGGGTATTTTGCAATCCCTTAGCAGTACCGGTATAACGTGTTTTTCCTCATCTAGCGCATAGCCGATTTCGTTAAGTACATTATCTGACGAAACCGACTTTTCCGACAAAATAAAGATGACGCCGTTTGCTTTTTCTAGCGCTTTTTCTATCTCTATGTCCCAGGGGCGGCCGGGAGGAATGTCGAGTTGATCTATCCATACATTTACTCCAGCATTTTTTAGGTCTCTAGCCAGCTTTATTGCAAAATTAGAAGCATCATCCCGGGCATAGCTAAAAAATATAGTTTCTTCATTCATCTGATACCAATAAATTAAAATAGCAGAGATTCCTGCCAATTTAACAAATCTCATAGGAATAATAGCAAAGACCCCTACCGCAGTGCTTCCAGGTGCGCCGGCGGTGGTCCATCGCTCAGCTTCTGTGCCGGCATCTCATACCTGGCCAGCTTCTCCAGTTCGATAATCATCAGCATCATATCGATCTCCTTGTTCTGCATCGCATGTTGGGCGTTGAGCTGCGCTGTATGTTTCTCTTTGAATTGAAGCGGGGTAATGTCTTTGGCCATGTATGCCTCGGTATGAATAGACTGTATTTCCTGCTGGTGGAAGAATTCAGTCTCCAGCATTTTATACCGGGCTGCCTCTATTTGGATCTTCTTGTGATCGGCTCGGAGCTTCATTATTGTTTCGTTGTATTCCACCTGGTAGCGGTCATCTATGCTGGCCAGCTTTGCCGCAAGTACCCGCTTGTCCTGTTTCGCCTGAAATAGCTGGTACGGGTTCCAGTTTACCGAGGGTAATCCGAATACTAATCCGATACTGGGGGTATACTGCCAGATACCTTTTTGGTGGGTAATCTGAAACTCTTTCCGCTCCGCCTGCCAGCGTTGGTAATAGTAATTTTTCAGGCTGTTTTCGTAGATCTGGATGGGTTGCAGCGATAGGTCTGTTACTTTCTGCGCATTTGTACTATTATATGTTAGGGTAGCTACCCCCAGCAGCAGGAAAAAAAATGGGCGGGGGGTGCGGGGGGTGAACAAAATTATCATTTTGTGTATACGGTTCATGGCAAAATGTGTACGGTTTCGGAGGGTGTCAAAAATTGTACAGTTCAAAGAAAACCGGCGGGGTAGCGTTGGTCGTTTTTCGGGGTAGTCGGGCGGTCGCGGAGCCGCTACCTGGCTACGCTGCTCACAGCTTCTGAGCGTCAGCGCCGAGTAGCTTTTTACTGCGTCGGGTACGCTCGTCGAGGAGCGATTGCAGCGAATCAAGTAGGGTATCAGTCGCCCGGCCGTCGATGATCGGGCCGGTGTCGGTATGTTCGTAGCTGGCCAGGAATCAGAGGTAACGGTTCGTATTGTGAGCTGGTACAGGGTCGTCCCTTTGCTTGCGAAGCTGCGCGGGAACTTCGCAAGCAGCTCGCATTGGGTAGTCATCGGGTCAGGAGTCTGTACGGGCATCAAGCTCATTGGCGTCGTTCCAGTCGCGGATCATGGCTAATACCTCGGCGTCGGGCATGGCGTCAGAAAAGGCCGCAACGGTGGCCAGCACCGGCTGCGGTGCGTTGAGGATCTGAAACGTGCGGATCAGTTCCAGGATGAGCTGGTGACAGGTGCCGGCAGGAGTTTCCTCCTCAGCATAAAGTGAGTATATCTTCATGCTGTTTAGACTGCCGCAAGAGGTATTGGTAATTGGATGGAAAAAGAAAAACCCGGATTAGGTCCGGGTTTTATCACTTACGAGGTATCTGAAACCCATACTGACGTTTGTCAGTTCATTACTCATTAATCTCTATGACTGAAAGAGATAAAAAATAAAATTATGCAGCCCAATAAAGCGGGTTTTACTGCTTTATTATTATCCTAGTATTTCTAATTAGAATTTGAATTAATCTCTTTTTTGTTCATGCTACAAAGTATTTTAAGGTAAACATCTTTGGGTATGACTCCATTAGGGTTAATAACAAAGTATTTTCTACTTTGATCATAGGCGATAGGTGGTGTTTCTGAATATTTCCATTTTATAAGATTGCCACCAAAAATATCTCCATATTTAGTAGATAAGGAGTTTTTTTCTTCGCAAGTTATACCATAGTCGTAAGACTCTGCATATAAACGTTTAACCGCTTTAACTCGTCTAGAGCCTTTTTTGTATTTCTCATTTTCGCCTTTTTTAGAAGCTTTTCTTTTGCTGCCATTTTTTTTGTTATTTACTACTCTATCAAAGAGTGTTTTAACATCAGCCTTAAGACTGTCTTTTTCGGCCATAAGAGCTTTAATAAATTGATCTCTCGTCAGGAGATTAAGTGTCGCTATTTTAAATAATATTCCACGGGTTACGTTAGTAACGTAATCTTTTTCTGCTGAATTGCCAACGTCTTGAAACTTTTCACTTATAAGCAATTCTTTTTCACTATAAGTAAGATTACGAATAGACCAAGCAAAGTTTATTAGATCTGTCAATGTGAGTTTATTTTCCATAAAAAAGTTGATTAATCAATAAAGTGATTTACACGTAGTGGAGTTACCTTAGGAAGGTAACTCCACATTGCTTTTCAATTATAGTGCAAGCTTAGATTCAAGAGATTTAGAAATGCGACAAACTTTTGATTTAGAAAGTCTTAACTCAGTCGCTATTTCATTCCCTTTGTAGCCTAGGTACCATAGCGCTGCTACTGAAATTTCATCAGGAGTTAATTTGTAACTGATTAAAATATCAGTTAATTTTTTAACTCTTTCTGTAATTGTACCTTCACTTAAAAAACATTCAATCTCCGTATGCAGCTGCGGATAAAAATCTTCAAACAAAAATGATTCATTATCCTCTGCATCTATCCGTAAATCAATATCGATAGAATTTCTTCTAGAAATACATCTACGGACAAATTTCCTTCCTCTCAATTCGTTGTTGATGATTTTAAAGATGTAGGCTTTCGGGTTTCTTACAGTTTCACCAAGAACGATTTTTTCGAAGTACAGTTTAATCGCATCCATAGTTATATCATATGCCAATTGCTCTGAATCACCTTCAGCCCAAATATTTTCATGCAAGATTTTTCCAAGCACAAAGAGCCGAGTAGTGTAGATGAATTCGTCCCAGTTCAACGTCACATTCTCAGATGCTTCGTTGTTTTCTTTACAAACTTTACCCATAGTTTTTCATCCTCCTTCTTCTAAAATTTATAAATACTGTAAAGCGCTACTGCTGTGAAGCAAATAATGAAAAGTGCAATTTCGCTATTTACGACTACGTCAATTGTTACGTTCTTAGCACGATCTACTACTACTTTTACTGTACTTTTTACTTTTTCTTTGATGTTCTTTTCCATGGCTATTAACTTTTATTTTTTTTAGTTTGTTTGATTTGTTTGTGTACCCCTCTATTCATATGAGCTTTTAGACTCCAAATAATTTCACTACTCTTCAAAAATATTTATGGCCTCTCTAGAGCTTTTCTATGGTAATTTACAAGGCCATAACGAACGTTATGACTTTGTAAAAACGCCGTGGAACACTATCTTAGCTCTCATGGAGCAGCAATACGTCGTTTACTACCGAGTGTCAACCAAACGTCAGGGTGATAGTGGTCTGGGTCTGGAATCACAGAGAGCTTATGTTAATCACTTCTACCAGGGCAAGCATATCATTGCCGAGTTTACAGATGTCCGTAGCGGCAAGACCATTCACAAACGGCCTCAGCTCCAGCAGGCACTGGCGCTCTGTCGGCAGGAATACGCCACGCTCGTGGTGGCCAAGATCGACCGGCTGAGTCGGGATACGGAGCAGGCCCTTTGGATCTATCGGCAGTTAGATGGTCGGCTGGAATCCTGCGACATTCCCCACCTGGACAAATTCAGTCTTACCTTGTTTATGGCCATCGCCGATCGGGAGCGGGAACTGATCAGCATCCGGACCCGTCAGGCGTTGGAGCAGAAGGTGAAGCAGGTCGGTGAGTGGCGGATGAAAGGCAAGAATGAGAAAAAGACCGCAGCGGCTGCGGTCGGGGCTCAGCTCAGCCGGGAACTGGCCAACGAAAACGAGAACAATCGTCGGGCGGCCGTGGTGATCCGCAATAGTCGAGAAATAGGTAAGTCCTGGTCGACTATTGCAGCCGAGTTGAACGCCCACGGCTTCAGAACCGCAAAGGGGGCCAACTTCCAGGCTGTTCAGGTACAGCGGATCTATCGACGGTATGAGGTTCAAGAAGATAATCTTATTGTAAAGTAGTTTTAGGATTCAATTCTTTTTTACTGAGGGAAACGGCAAGCTGGTACTCGAACAGTTCGACATTAGACACGCCTGAACAAGCCAGCTGTAAATCTTCAGAAATTTCCCGAGCTATAATAATGCCACGTACTTCTTGTTGAGGATCAGCATGATGGTTTTTAATCCATCCCATATATCGGAGCAGTTGACCCACTACTCGATCATACCCTCTTGAGACCTTGAGTTCAATAACAACATAATTATTGTTGGCATCTACGGCTAAAATATCAATTTTGCGCCCACCTACCGGGAATTCGCGCCCTGTTATTCCCTCCTCTTCATAGAGCCTAAGGTTAGGTTCTATACGATGTAGGTTTTTGGCTAAGTAGTTCTGTAAATCTCTCTCGTAGGCGAACTCTCCACTTAGTGAATCTGTTAGGCTACTTTCATTCTCCTCAACCTCTGGTTCTGAGTCATCTGGACCTGTTTTATCATAAATTGGAGTCGGATCATTAGCCGGATCATAGAGCCGGAACCGACCACTATCAATTTGGTAAAAGAGATCATCCTGGCTCGGCTTTACGCTGTAATGTATTCTGCTCCTGGCGTTTGTTGAGAGCTTGATGAGGTGAGCCGTAATTGAACCTTCTTTGATTAAAGGATAATGCGCGTGAAACCAGGCAACAACCTGTTGTCTTGTGATTGTCTGACCTTGCTCCAAATTAAGTTCAGAAACCATATCTCGCATCAGTAGACGAATCGATTTTTTATATATAGGCATAAAGCTTTGAAGCAGTGTTTTTTATAAATATTTATTGCACCTAATTTTACACCTAAACATAGGTTGTATAATAGGTGTGTATAAGAGTGTTGTTTTAGGTGCTCTTATACTTCTTCTTCTCCCGTTCAATCTTCTCCTCTATGGCTTCCAAAATCCAATCTTGGAGCGAGATACCCAGCTTGGGGCTGGTCGGTTTGCGGGGTCGTTTAGCGCGCAACTGGTCTATCTGAGTGAGCTGGCTCGACAGTATTTTTACGTTGAAGTTCTTAATCTTGTCCGGCTCCGGTTCTGCTTTCGATACCGTGGAGCTACCCCGGCTGATTATCGCTTCAATTTTCTTTTCATCAACGGATTTAGGCTGCTCCGGCTGCACCGCAGCGGCTTTCTTTTTGGGTGGTGGTGAAATGGCCATAGCGATTACTTCTTAATACCTGTAATATTCTGGAATAACACGTCTACCTCGTGAATGGCTTTCTCGTCAGCGGGTGTCATCTCAAAAACTGATAGCCCTTTGCTGGCGGCCGTAGCAAATGCCTTTCGATTGATTACCGAAAAGTCGATAAAGTTCAGCTCCGCATTCTCGCGCAAAACTTCCATTGCTTCGCTGTTGTCCTGGCCACGGGTATCGGCTTTGTTCAGGAACGAATATACCTGCAGCGGAGTAGCCCGGCCTTCCTGGATCTCACTAAGCAGAGCCTGTACTTTGGAAAGGGTCCAGATCTCATAACTGCGCGGAGCGAAGGGAATCAGATAAACGTCGGAAACAAAGAGGGCGGCCCGCTGACTGGTTGTGTCGCGGCCTCCGGTATCGATGACGATATGGTCGTACTTGGGCCTCATTTGCTCAACCTGCCTCCGGAGTGTACTGCCATTGAGCTGAACGAGCGTATAGCCCAGTTCTCCTTTTTTTGTTTCTTCGCGCCAGGCTGTAAAGTCGCTGGCACTTTCCTGTTCATCGGCATCGACGAGCAGCACGTCTGCGCCTTGCTGAGAAAGCCAGATAGAAAGGTTCGTTGAGATGGTTGTTTTGCCGGTACCGCCTTTGATGCCACCAACCGTAAAGATCATAGTTTGGGTGTAAGTTAAGGTGTGATTTTGTGTGCAATATAACACCTTTTTTTAGGTGTAAAAACAAACCTTGATTATAATGAACTTTACGTTCTTAAAACGGCTTGTATGTTGCTTTAACGGCCAATTATCGGGTCGGAAGGTTGCTTCCAGTGCAGAACCCAATTAGCTGGGATTCGTGCTGTTCGGACCTACTCTAACAATTGTGAGCCACCAACCTTGTATTCAAACGGATACGGAAAACCCAAATTCCGGGCGACCTGAAGCTGTGGCAGCAATTGGCCTCTAAGCTGCGAAACAAAACTATCTGTCTCTAATTGCGCTACGTCTTCCAGGCTGTTGGCAAACAGAGCGCTATAATCTTCCAGTAGTCGTTCTTGGCTTTGCGCATAGTGGTAGTGGAACACCTGATACTGTATGTTGGCAAACGCATCCATGTATAGTTCGGTCGAGGGTAGCCAGTCGCTTTTGGATGAGTTTACAGACTTCGGGGTGGGTATGATGTTCCAGAGTTGATCGTGGGCCACAAACGACCAGGGCAGGAAATGATCGAGGCTGAAGTTCTGCCGGGTTACCTGCTGACCGGAATAGATACACCTCAACTCGGGTGTACCTTTCAGATAGGTCTGCCAAAAGTCGGTTGCCAGTTTCAGATTACGCTGGACTGGTCTTTCCAGCTTTTCGGATAAGCCGATAACATTCGGATTGTTCTTCTGAAGGAACTTTACCAAATGCCAGTTGATGAATCCGCGCAATATGGTCTGATGCCGGAGGAAGTAATCAACCCACAGCGGGTTTAATTCGATGGCGTTGTTTATAAAGCGGTAGAGTGTCCGTCGAGGATCAAGGGTAAACCGCTCGTTGCTGAGGATAACAAGTTGATGGTTTATCTGGTGATCAGCAATACCCCGCAGCTCCTCCGCAAAAAACGGCCTGACAAAGCGGTAGGGTACCCAGCGCAGAAGGACTCTGGTGACCTCTGCTTTTAGCGTTTTTTGATCCTCTGCGGATAGTTTGGTACGTATTTGCTCGAACAGTCCCGGTGCGGTTGGGCCGTTGTCCACGGTCATGCGCTGACTGACAAAGTGGGCAATATGTTTGAAACTGTCCTGCCGGCCGAAGGATAGACGAAAATAGTCAAGCGGATACCAAACCTGAGCCACCATACGCAGGGCGAGGTCATCCAGTGCGATAAGGCTGCTCCCGTTCTCCTTCAGGTGGTTCAGAATGGCCAGGAACCAATAGAACTTATACGAATTTGTGGTATCTGTAAAAACAGACGAAAGGCGGTCAACCGGCAATTCGTTACTTTCGGGAAGTAGCATCTGGTTACAGGCTGATTTGGTCACAACTTTGCAGATTAGCCTTATATAAGTAAGACAAATGTAAAATGCATCATTTTTAGCTTATAATAGTGTAGGCTAATTCTTGACATCCTAGTTTAGGTGTATCTAACTGTATAGCAGAAACTTCAGACTTAATTAATCTCACAGCTCTTACTTTTGTGCCGCCACTATGAAAAACAAAGTTTCCATTAATATTTTTAATTTTTTCAAAGGCAGGTAAGTTCGGCGATCTATCCATATTTAAACTTATCTTCCAAGATGTTGGCTTTATGTTTATATCTTCTCTTTTTAAGAACTTGTTTATATTTTTCAAATTAGATAAAAGCTCTAATTCAAAATCGAGAAGTATTTCTGCAACTCCTCCCTCCTGGAGATCATTCGCTAAGGAGAAAGAAAACTCTTTGATATTTTTCTGAAGGTTTATTAGTACTTCTTGGTACTTATCTTTAAATGATAGAATTGATTCAATAGGTGTATTCGCTTGGGGAACAGGTAAACATTTCTCGATATGGAGGTCTACTGTTTCTAACTTCTTAGTTGAGTGTTTAAATATAACGTCCTGAAATTCAGATGAGTATGTAGATGGGACTACCTGTTTGCCTTTTATTTTAAAATCCTCTCTTACTAATCTGGCCAAAAACCAAATGAACTTATCTATTGCCTTACTAAAATCCGTCTTACTAATAAAGCTTGAGAGCTTACTATTACTTCTGTTGTAAATGAAGTCTATAAGTTTTCCTTCATAAAAAGGTAAATATTCCTCGATCTCAAGGTTACTCAAAGCGAACTCGTTGAAGATTTTAAGAAGAATTTTATTTTGTACTTCTTGCGGGAATAGTTTTGTGAACTGCTTAAACTCTTTAGCGTAACTTTTAACGGTTACATCAGTTAAGTAGTCTTCCGCAATAATTGGAGAAAAAAGGGCATTCTTGTACAAGACTCTTAAATCTCTTATACGTTTATAATAACTTTTTAGAAGGGAGTTGCTGTCGTTAATAGGCTCTTCTTCAAAAAGTTTTTCTAAGTAGTCTTTATTGGGAAAAATAGACATCACTTCATCATGGTATAAAACGGAAGCTTTAATCCATTCTGAAGGGGGTAAAAAACCGGGATAGTAAACGGCGCAATTTTTCATGATATGATTTCCCGCTGAACTGTCCGAGTAGTTTATTTACTGCCGTGCGGGGGAGAGGCTGACCTGAGCTTTATGAGCCGATCGTCTGATCTTACAAACCTAATCATTACCCATCTTAATCTTGTTGATACGCTAAGGTTAAATCAGCCTCATTTTGAAGGCTTTTGCAAGGGGGCTGTTATTCAGTCTGATACGCATCTATTTTTCCGTTCGGGACCTGAAATATTGTTCCGTCTCCTTATCCTCAAAGTAGACGTAACACCCTTTCATGCCACGGGTTAGCAGCACCTTATAAGTATTTCGAACAAATGACAGAAAGTGTTCTCGATCTCTTTTCACCGTCTTATCCTGCGAGAAGTGAGGCTGGCCAATCCAACTCTGTTGCTCAAAGCTGTATTTGAGATCTTTGCCAAAGATGACTCCTACATAATCAAACTCGAATCCTTGGGCTGTATATACACACCCAACTTGGTTAATGCCATTTGTTTCATATGCCCATAAGGAGGCTTTGGGTACATTATCCGCTAAGAAATTCGCTGAGTGATGCGCGTTCCAGGGACGTTTATACTCGCCGATTTGGATGTCTGCCGTTAATCGACCCTGATCGTCTGGCTTCGACCAGGGCCAGCAAAATCCTGCCGTCATTCGGGCTGAAAAACCCTCAATGACTTTAAAGCGTATCCGGGCATCCAACTCTTCAGGGGTAGCGAAAATCTGAAAGTCGAATGTTTCCAAGTCGGAGGTTTTCCAGATAATATTTGCCGTTCTCCTTATCTCCAGTGTGTTATCCACCCAATTAACGAAACCATTTGATCCGTTACAGCGGAACTGCGACTCGAGTTCGTATTCAAATACTTCTACGTTTTTAGATTGAGCGTATTCCCGCACATATTCAATCGAACCAATTTCGCCAGGGCGCACGATCTGATTATCATCAATGAAGTAGACACTCACTCTGGCTGCTTTGAGAAGCTCATATAACTGCGGGCGATTCGATTTTTTATCTTTTGGGGTCCTAAAACTGTTGCTTGTTGCCCGTATCCGGTGGGCTTCATCGCAGATTATGATGTCTAAAGCGTCCTGGTCTAAATCCCCGTAGTTGTTAAAATATTTGAATACAGTTTTTGACTTATTCCCAAATATGGACCATAAAGTTTCTGTGAAGGCCTTTGATCCTGTTGCGTAATGCGCCTTCTTTCCGGCTCGGAGCAGTTCGCTTAAGAGATGTAGAGCAATGACAGACTTTCCGGTCCCCGGACCGCCTTTCACGATAATAGCTGCCTTACGGTCCCGTGTTGCGGCCTGCTGCACCAGGGATCTAATCTTATCATATACTATTAACTGCTCATCCAGCAGGGTGTAAGGAGACTTCTGGCGCAGGATACCACCTACTTCAACAAACAGCTTTTTGGAAGGGCTGTAACTACCTGCAGCAATTTTTTCTAGTATTGGTAAGCCATCTCCCTTCTTCAGTTTCTCAATCAGGAATGCTTCTAGGGTATGCTCCTCTGCTTTTGTAAATACCGGAAAGGTATGATTCAGATCGTCAAATTTGTTATCCAGTAAAGGATCTTGCGGGTGATATTCATAATTGTGTAAATAGGCGCAGGCATGCAGTTTGATGGGCGTAGCCGTATTGGTAAATGCGGAATGGACATCCGCCAGGTAGTTTCGGTACTGTCCGACCTGGGCGGCTGGATGAAGTACCTCACGCTGCTCTCCTCCTAACCAGGTTATCACTTCATTGGCACCCGCAGCCGTAGTAGTGGTTTGCCATTGTTTCAGTTCTATTATGACAGCGTTATCCTGGTCCTGCTCGTCTTTTCCACAAATAAGACAATCCAGACGTTTAGCCGTGAGCGGTAGCTGGTATTCAAGCAAAACCCCGTGATCGTACAATTGGGCACGATCAACTATTTTACTGATGGCTTGCAAGGAGTTATACCAACTCAGAACTTCAGCTGGCTGAGGTTCCTGTCGAAAATTTTCAAAGAATGCCTTTTTGAGCTTGGTCGTAATTTGGTTACGTGCGTTGTCCTGTAAAAAGTCACGCGAGGTCCCCTGATATAAGCGCATAGCGAGTTAAGGTATCGGTGGGACCAAATACTACTACTTTTCGTTTAGCACGGCTTAAAGCTACATTCAACCGATTTGGAGATAAAAGAAAATGGCTCATCTGGTCAAAAAAGGCTGGATCGGTGGTGGCCAACGAAACGATTGCTACTTCGACACTTGCTCCCTGCAGGCGCTCTACCGTATCTACTACAGGTATACTGTCGGCTGGTACCAGATTTACCAAGGCTTTACGAATCGCTAATGCCTGCCTCCGGAAAGGAGTAACTATAGCAATGTCTTTTTTTGTGAGCCCTGTCTGTAGAAAAAAGGAGGTAAGTTCGGCTATTTTAAGGGCTTCCGGCTCGTTAAGCTGTGTACACGGTTCTTGCGCCAGCCGGTTATCGAAGAAGGTTAGTGCCGGATGAGGTGTCAGAACATTCCGAATATCATCTGGAATACCCATTGGTAAGGCTCTCTCAAAATACCGGTTTGCCGCTGATGTAGCAGGCTTTAAAAAAGTCTGCTTTTGGGCATTTGGGTAATAACGAGATCCGATGTAGTCGCAAAGTTCCGTATTGAGCCGGTAGGTTACGTCAAGGGCATCAACCTGGTCGGGAAACATTGACCGGAACTGCTGGAAAACCGATTTGGATAAAGGATGGTGTTCTAACCGTTCGTGGTATATCGGTGGAAGCTGGGCATCATCTCCAAAGAAAATAGTCGACCCTGCGCCAAACAGGCCAACTAAAGCCCCAAAGGAAAAGGGGAGTTGGCCGGCCTCATCCATTAAAATAACATTGGGGGAAAGAGAACTGGCTCGTAATCCCAAATGAATGACAGCAGAATAAAAGGTCATACCTACAATACAGGGCCATTTAATCTGGTTCCCCTTCAACTTTTTGTTGAACTGGAAATAACTCATTCGCTCAATGGAGTCAGGAAGACCGGATGATTTTATCTCTTCCCCAATTTTGATAAGGCGGATAGCCTCATTCAATTCCCGGATGGTTGCCAGACAATTGTTTACGGCCTGGTGCGTAGGGGCCAACACAACCACCCGCTTCGATTTAGCGGTTAAAATATCTGCAATAAGAGCTAGTACAAACGACTTTCCAGTACCGGGAGGGCCTTGAATGGCATATACTGATGGCAGTTTAAGGGCTTTTAGTACGTACTTTTCCTGATTTTCGGATAGGTTGAGCTGATATTTTCGTAACAGTTCTATACTCTCTTCGTCGCAAATAGCGCCAAAGAGAGATCTCGGTCGGGGAGGTCGGAGTCCTGAAAGCGTCTCAAATATGGTCCATCCGGGTCCTCCTTCCTCCAGCGTTTTGAGAGCTTCAATCATAGGGTTTAGCAGTTGGACTGCCTCTGCCCGAATGGATAGGAGAACATCTTTGGGAATAGTTACCTTCTCATGAAGCAGAATGGTGATTTCCGAAAAGAAATTTTCCAGTACTGTGGCTACGTACCGTTTCTTCCCTACCTGAAGAGTTACCTTATCGCCTGGCCGGAATCGGGAATTGTTTATATCGGCTAATAATATAAGTTCATTCCCCTTCTGCTGATCCAGTTGCAGATTCTCAATCAATACCCCTTTTTCGACCAGAACTTCAGTAGGAAGCGTATCGAGCAGTGCGATATCCTCCTCAAGAAATTCCTTTTCCTGAGTAAGGTACTCTAACAATTCCTGCTTCATGCTAGGGTTCAGAAAGGATAGATTTAATGTAGTCCCTGGTTTCGTTGTCGTGAATGTAAAGGTATATGCCTTTTAAAGCTCGGGTAAGCAGGATTCTATACCCTTTGATTACTTTGTCGAGCAGTTGCAGTTCGCCTTGGGATAGCTCCACCTGCTTCGCTTTTTTTCGCTTTTTAAGCCCTTCTTTGGCTGCCGCCAATGTACTTGAGATAGCCGTTTCTTTTACATGTTCGATTTGTACTAGCCATTTACCATTTCGCCATACCAGATCTTCGAGCCACAATAGTCCCAGGTAATCGTAATCAAAACCGCGCACAACGTAAGGGCATCCAATTTCACAAAGGGGATCTTCATGCATGTCACTCCCCTCAGGGGCCTGGATGAATAAGCTGTAGTCATCCGATGGAGCATAATTCCAAGGCTTGGCGAAGGTGATCCGCTGGCCCTGGTAGTCGTAGGAGAAATAAAAGTCTTTCTGAGTTTCTTCCGCTTCATGCGGGTTACTCATTGCCTTTGTTTTCCATTCTTTGGAATAGCTCGAAATCAACCTACAACTCAACCCCTCTTCCAGATAGGGACGTAGGCATAGATCTAACTCATGAGGGTGATCAACTACTTCGACATGAAACGCCCCTGATGGGTTTTCATCCGACTTGCACCAGCTCGTATCTAATTGCCGGGCTGGTTTACCGGCAAACAGATCTTCAATAAACTGGACGTACTCTCGGGACCCACCGCATCTAAATTGATGACCGTCGAGGCTAATATGATTTACCGTTGCCCCTAACCGGTAAGCAAAATCTTTAATATTGTCGATTGTAGTCGTCTCGTTATCCCGGTAGGATTGCTTGCCGTCGGTGAAAAAAATACTGATTTGCGAAGAACGGATGATGTGATAAGCCTGCGGACCAGCCTGCACACACCAGCCGGAAGCGAATCCTATGCTGTGCCCTTCCGTATTGATCAAAGCATGGGCTTCATCAACAATTGCAAGAAAATGTAGGTTATCGGGTGACCTGTCCGGATATTTATTATCGAAGTAAATCTTCAGGTTTTCGGGCCAGGTTTGTACCTCCATGGCATGACCCAAGTCCCTTAACTTTGACACTTTATCGCCACTTAAACCTGGGTTGAATTGATTGGAAGGCAGAATAAAGGCTTTGGCGGAATACTCCTTACTAAGTTTGGAGAATGTCTTCTGCCAATTGCTTTTCTGGGAGCTTGACGTAGATACAAAAACGATGTTGTCGGTTGTACTACCAGGTTTAAGTTTCTTTTTTGCCTTTATAGTTTTATCCGGTTCTACAAAATGGAGTACGGATTCGATCCACAAATTAGCGGCTAATGCCGATTTACCGGATCCGGGAGGACCTTCTACGATGATGACCTGCTTAGCCTCCTTTTTTTGCTCATAAACCTGTTTAAGCATACCAAAGATCAGGTTAAAGCCCCGACGCTGCTCATCCAGGAGTTCGAAAGGGGTACGCGTTTCTGCCAGGGTTTTTTTAAGGCTGCCGGCTACCTGGTGCAGAATATTGCGATTCTGTTCATAGTACCCCTTTTCAAAGTTAACCGCGAAATCGTGATCGCTCTCCGAAATGTGATCCAGGATATAGTCGGCTAATTTTGAACCTGTGCCGGCTGTTGTGGTAGCAAATACAGGATACTCTGTAGCCAATTGCTGATTCGGCTCTTCATAATATGGAGCGGTATAATCTGTCCTGGTAAAGTAAACACAGCCTTTTACCTGAGCTTCATACGTTTGAACGGTCGAATGGAAACGCTGGCAGTATAAAGTATACCCTTTTACCTGATCGGACGGATGATGCCACTGCTGGCCCTTATGGGTAATCAGCCCTTCACTTAAGCCGGCTTCATCCGTGGTTGTATCCCAATCCTTTAGTTCGATGATGAGAACACTGGATTTATTTTCTTTATTCTTTCCCAGCAATACTACGTCACACCAGGCAGATGCTGCCGGCAGACGATATTCTAAACTGATATGACCCAAGTAGAGATGGGCCTTAGATATACCTGGATTTTGTTTCTGAGCCTGATTAAGTACGATGGACAGGGAAGGGAGAGAACGTTGCCAGGCCTCTCTTTCTGCGGGAGTAGAACGTCCGCTTACCTCGACTAAATGATCTATGAGGCCGTTCATGTCCTCCTGGACACTATCGACAAAGTCATTTACGGATAAAATCATCGGTGGGTGTGGTTAAAAGTCTGTATACTTTTTAGCGTTTCCTTTGGCTTTATCTATTGGGTACTTCTTTTCATTAATGGCTATTTTCTCCAGCAATGCTGTTTCCAAGTCGATATCGTGGTTGTTGGCTATCAATAAGCAATACGATAACACATCGGCTAATTCATGCTTCAACTTGTCGGGGTCTACCTCTTCGGATTTTTTCCATAAAAACAACTCACTAACTTCTGAAGCTTCAATCGACAGCGCTAAAGCCAGATCCTTTGAATTATGAAATTGCTGCCAGTCCCGGGCATCTCGAAACCGGATCAGTTCTTCGATCAGAATCTGTAGCTGCTTCTTTTCCAACGTTACTGCATGGTTTGTGCTATCGTATATTCCTCATCAAACGGTAATTGTAATTGTGGCAGCATTTCCGGCATGGCTAACGCCCAACTGACGTAATAATAAGCCAGCAGGTGGTAGCCTGTGAAGGTCTTATCGGGAATGTTGTTCAGCTTATAGCCTTTCTTGTCCGGACTGATTCCCTGCGTGCCCAGCATGGCAATTTCAAAAGCAGTCGCTTTTACCTGGTCAGGTGCCAGTGGCTTAAAGTATCGCAAGGCATCGACCATGTACATGACCACAGCCATATTTACACCTTGCTCTGCTGCACGCTTTTGAAAGGTTTCCATCTCCCTTTCTTTGCTGGAGTCCTTTGTCTCTATGTCGAAAGGATCTTCTTCAATAGAGCGCAGGAGGCTATCTACATCGGTTCTTTTAGAACGATATGCCTTTTCGTCGATTAACTCAAAATAGTCATTTAACCGCAGGTCCTCTGCCCAGTGCTGAACCAACTCATACTCCTCAGCCGGCTGACGATCCTGCCGATATTCCTTATACTCCTCATAGAAGCGCTGCGCCGTTTTAAGCTCCGTGGACAACGCGTTAAATTGTTTCAACAAATCCACGCCATACAGCTCTTTTAGCTGGATTGCATTGACCAGGTTGTACACCTTGCTGTCACTTAAAATCTTTTGTGGCGACAACTCAGCGGCTCGTTTATCGGTAACGGCTTTTAACCCTTCCTGCACTAGATTATACAAGGAGAGGAACTGGAAAGGTCTCAAAGACTCATGTTGGTTATAGAGAAAATCTTCGATGAATAGGTCTATGGGTGCGTTAAACACCTGACGATTTATTCCATCGAACAGAGCACTGCAGTAATTCGCTATGCTCTCCTCGGGATATCCCTTTTTGTTTAGCCGCTTGATTGTATCGTGTATATTCCTGAAAAAACGCTCTTTAAACGACTGATTCGAAACGAATAACTTATTGATGTCTGCCTGACGAGCTTGGATGACAAAGTCTAAGTGCACCAGTTCATGCATCATCAGATGCTCTACAGCCGGGTAACCGGGCTTATACCGGATGGTGTGATAGGGTAAGTTGTAATTCTCCGCTATTTCGAGCTTAGCTGCCGTTGGTATTGATGGGTCAACGACGGAGCGGATAGGTACTCCTCCTGCTTCTTCTAATTGCTCCTTGAAGGTTTCAAAAATTTGATTACCAATTTCTTGTTGGCTTAGCTGCCTAGCCAGATTCATGGCCATACTAAGCGTAGCTTGATAGATTGGGTCTCGAAGTGACGATTTTTTTAAGGCCTCAATGGCTCTGGAAAACGCCGTTTGATGATTGCCTTGAATTTGCGCAGCCATGGCCAGGCCATAAACGGTATTGCTGTAATCAGGATTAATAGAATAGGCTTTTTGAAAATATCCAACTCCAGCGTCAACCTTACCTTGCTGTATCAGAGTAGCTCCTATATTATTTATGGCTAGGTTGTCAGTAGGGTTGATTTTTATAGCCTGATCATAATATCGGACAGCGGTCTCTATATCATCTTTTTGACGGGCAAAAATGTTACCCATCATAATCAATGCATAGTTGTTCTTAGGGTTCCAGCGGAGAGCATCTATCAGATGGTCGATGGCTCCATCAGGATCTCCATCTTCTGACAAGATCTGGCCATAGATCCGATGATACTCTGAATTAGTGGGATTGGTGTCCAGCAAGCCTGTCAAAAGCTTCTTTGCTTCTGTATAGTTTTTTCGCTCACATAGGGCTATAACTTTGTCGAACTCCCGCTTTTGTGTTATAGTCTTGTCTATAGGAATTTCAATTATTATAGCATCATTTTCTATGCGAACATTGGGCTGATAGACTGAGAATGAGTAATATTTCTTTAACTCTTCAATTAGGACTTCTAAGCTGTTACCAGCTTTTTTGGCTTCAGGAAAGATGTCGAATAGAAAATCGTCTATCGGCAGTACTATAGTCATTATGGGAAAGTTGATAGATTAAAGGGACAAAGATAACCTTTCTTTAAGTGGTTGACCGTAAAACCCCCACTGATTTAAGGACTGTACAATTTACAGGGGTCAGAACCCGGCTCTCAGAGTATAGGCACCGGGTTCTGGTGGCTGTGTTTAGTTGATTGTATAAGATAATCCGCCGACTTTCCGGAAGTGGAATCCTGAACTTCCACCAATGTCTATTAGAAACTAATCGGTATCTAGCCAAAAACAAATATATATTTGCTAAAAACATATAATTATTAGTATGGATCAGAACGAGGAGTTTACCGAGCGTTTTCGTAAGCTGTTTGACGCACTTCACATTAACGCTAATGAGGCCGCCCAGAAAACCGGGGAGTCTAATACCAAATTTTATAACCTGTTAAACGGGAAAGGAAAACCCAGCTTCGCCACCGTTGTGCAGCTTTGCGAAACTTACCCCAACATAAACACTAATTACTTAGTTAAAGGCCAGCTACCAATACTCTTTAAGTCTAGCGCGGAGATGGCAGCTGGGCCGCTTAACAGTGTCGGTCGCGTAATCAGGCTACCGTTCTACTCGTCCGGAGAGAACCAGGAGGAACCGGGTGTTCATGATCTGCCGGTAACTGCGGATTCGCAGAGCCACTATATCGATTCGGTAATCATTCGCCTGGCAGACAATACCATGGCGCCCTGCCTGACGGCAGGTATGCTGTTACGTGCCAGACCGGTACCGGAGACGGAATGGGATTACTTAAATTCCGTGGTAGTCGGGGTGCTGTACCGGTCGACGCTGGTGGTTCGTCGGGTGAAGGAAAACGACCTGCTGACGCGGGGGTACCTGACGTTATACACGGATTCGGCGGATGCGGGCTACGTACCCGTAAAACGGGAGGACATACGGTCAATCTGGCGCGTCCTGGAGATTGTCAGCGGGGTGGTTGCCTGATAAAAGCGTATCTCGGAGCAGCAAAAACAAGAAAGCCCGACCTGTGCAGGTCGGGCTTTGCTGATTACAGATTTAATAAACTTGAAGCGCAAAGGTAGCAGAATTGTCGCTAACTAAACAGGGGCTGCTGAGTACGGGTTCGGGCTCAACCGTCCAGGCTAAAGGTATGAACGAGCTACCCAGCTCAGCCCGGCGCTTCCATTCGCGGAGCAGGGCCCGGTACTTCTTACGGCCATTCTCTGCAAACTGACCCTGGGTGTGATGCTCGATCACCCAGACGTTATGCGGCATAACCTTCTGAACGGCCACAAATACAAATTTCTTTGCGCCTATCGAGTCCAGGTAAAAAGCCGCCTGGCGGTCATAGTCGTAGCGTTCACAGGATTTCTGAAAGTCGGCAAACGATTTACAGGACGTGGATTTGATGTCGACAATCAGCCGGTTCTTATGAACAACATCCAGTTTTGACTTCAGCGGTAAACCTGTCGCCGGGTCCTCCCAGATTTGAACTGACTCCTTTCGGCTGAACCGCAGCGCCCAACTCAGGAAGCGGTCTTTTCGGGCTGTGGTGGCCAGCATTTGAAGCAACGAAAAATCTACATCGGCCGGCAGGTCGTGGAGCTGGTGCGGTTCTAAAATCAGCTCGTGCAGGGCGCGGCCAAAGGCAAAGGCCGCTACAGGTTTCGGGGCTTGGTAGCCGAAAACAACGTTTTTGAACTCGGTCAGGTCAGAGTTCGAGATACGGGGTATAGAACGGTAATCCATATAGGTAGGAGTAAAGGCCCGACGCGGGAGCGTCGGGCCGGTGGTGGGTTAAAAACTGATGATTACAGGGCCTTGGGGTTCGATGTGCAGATCTCCCAGGAAGCGGATGTACGGCCGAATCTGGTCGGCCGTCAGAGTCGTGCTGATGGTTTCGCCCTCGTTGTTGTAGCCGCAGATCAGCGCGTTACCGGCAAACGGATGCGGGTAGTTGCCAAAGCGGAATTTAGGGGCCTGCGGTTCGTGTAAAAGACCCTCGTCGTCAAACCAGAGGTCGTTACGGTTATCAAGTACCCGCCTGTCTACACACTGGCAACCGATAGCGGTATACATGGCCGAAAGGCCGGGCTGTATGTCAATGTCGGTTACGGTCTGCGCCGTAACATCAATCAGAATGGCTTTCATGAAAATCAGAAGAAAGGCCCGGACCTGGGAGCGGTCCGGGCGGGTGAGACATGGGTTATTCGGCGGCAGGGAGTTCCCCGGCAACGGCAGGTGCCGGCAGGGCCAGGCCGACGGCAAACGAATCAGCAACGACGTGGTACACGGCGGTGCTGGTCAGCGTGTCCTGTCGGTAAACGGGTATGCTGGTGACAAATTCCCGTAGCTCGGCAACGGTCGCCGGGTCGGCCGGCTTGTACGTGAACCGGGCCAGAAACCAGGTGCCGGCCGGTTGTACCTTCTCGTTTTTCTTCTTCTCGCTGGTGATCGTCAGGACGACATCAGACAGTTGCAGGTCGTCGTAGAAAAGCGGCTCAATGAGGTTAAACAGCTCGTTGACGCTGCTGTTGTTGAACATGATCGCCGACAGCGCTCCTTTATCGTCTACGAAAAACAGCTCGGCCCAGGTCTCATTCCGGCCTCGGGCGAACAGGTTCTCGTCGAAGATCCGCCAGGCAAGCGGCTGAATGGTCAGGGTTGTACCTACGTCGGTGGTGCCGTTGATGTTAAACCGGCCGGTCTGGCCATTAAAGCGGTACTGCTTCGGTCTGCCTTGCAGGTACTTGATCGTAAAAGTGATGTCGCCGGTATCGGTGTCAATGTGCTTGTACATGGTAGTATGAATTTTGGGGTGAGAAAGAGGCCCGGCAACCGCCGGGCCTGTGGAGACTTATGCGGCAGGCCGGATGATGATTTGCCCTGCCTGAACCTCGATGCTGACAGCCTGGCCGATCTCAAAACCGGCCTGCTGGAACCAATTGCCTGCGAGCTGTAGCGACGGGCTAAACTGGGTTTGCCGTTGCCGCCAGTTTTGCCGGGCCTGATAGCCGATTTTGCGGGTGCGGGTTTTCATAGTGCCGGCTCCTCCATAGCCTTCAGGATCTCTCTATCAATTTCCTCGTACCAATCAGCGGCATCAATGAGGTTTGATACATCTACCCCGCCGATCTCATAGCGGGTAACATATACTTCAGCAGGGCTGCCGGGGTAATCGTAGCTGCCGCGCTCGGCCGGCTCGTACTCGCCGGTAACGTCGATAGCGACATCATGCAAATGGATGGTTTCTTTGAAACGCATGGGAGTGAAGGGTAAGCCCCCGGCCAGACTGCCGGGGGCGGGTGGGTTAAACGAACACTGACATAGTGGCCTGCTCGGCTTCATAGGCTTCGATCTGCGCCAGAAACCGGGCGTTTTCATCAACTAACCCCAGAAAAGCCAGTGCCCGGCTACGAATGTCCTCGTACTCTGCTTTGGTGCAAACCACCCAGCCAGGGCAGGGTTTGGTGTGTGGCGTTACCTCGATGCCAAACGAATTGCTAACTCTGGATGCGCGAGCTTCCATAATAACTCCATTGGGTAGCCACTCATAGGCGATGTGGGAGCCGGGGCATGACAGAAAAAATGATGAATGTTTCATGTTTATTAAATCTGTAAAAAGGTGGAAAAATGAATGAACTGCGGAACCACCGATTACCACCCGCGACAGCTGGATTTATGTAACCGATTCTGGTTTTATGTCAAAGAACGCTGTAGCTCCCCGCTGAACTACATATCTAAAATACAAATAATTATTTGTATTTACAACGTAAAAGCAAATAATTATAAGCTAAATACAAATAATTATTTGTAAATTGGGTGAAAGAAACGGGGCGGGGGATGCCCTACTGAAAAGCATGAAAACCGCATTACTGGCCAGCCGACACCTGAACAGCCTGGAGCACTACGAAATGATTAAAACTGCCCTGGCGGATCTGGGAACCACCGAGCTGCACCACGGCGCAGAGGGTGCCGCGAAGCTGCACGCGCAAGCCTGGGCGCAGGAGACCGGAAACCGGCAGGTAGGACACCTGCCCGACTGGCAACGCCACGGCCGCGCAGCCGGACCGATCCGGGGCAAAGAATTGATAAGTGCTGCTGATACGGTGGTGGCGCTGTGGGACGGGCGCAGCCTGGGCACGGCTAACGAGCTGAAGGAAGCCAGACGCCAAGGCAAGCGGGTGCGGCTGCTGCTGGTGTAGCCGGCGCGGGCGACGCTGGCCACCTGCTGCCGGCAACCTCGGCAACGGCCCCGGCCGGATTGGGAGCGGCCGATGTGCCACCCCACCCCCGACCTATTCGTTGATTCGACAGGCCCCGCATGGCCGCCGTGGAGGGAGAACCGCTGTAGTGAGGAGGAACGACGAACGAAAGCGGGGCGACCGACTAGCGGACTGCAGGGGGCCGTGGTGGCCGATGGAAAAGGAGGCTGCAATCGCGAAGCTGGGCAGGAGGAGGGCACCCCCGCGTGGAGAGGATGAGCTGAGGTTGTGCGTTAGGTGTGGGACGCAGAGCGAGAAGGGGGTGCCCGACGACTGACCTGGTATGAATACGGAATCCGCTTAACCCTTCTTCGCACGTATCCGCGCTGGGCTAGGGTAGGTTGTGCGTCAGCCGGCCTGCGCGACCGCTTATACGGCCGTAGGCGGTAAAAGAATAACTACGTACGTCAGCGCTGTGCCGACGATAGGAGGCTCTGCGCTACCGCTTCAGCTAGCCGGCCGAAGGCGGGGTAATAACTACGCACGAAAATCCGCTTCCCGGCAGGGCAAAAGGTGGCCAGGAAATGCAGTCGCGCCGTGACGATTGCGGGTAGACTCGTGGGGAGGAGAAGAGGTAGGGTGCGTCTGCCATTTCCTGGCCACCTTTGCCTGCCGACACTACTAATGAACATCCTCTGGAGGGGCCGCAAGACATATTAATAACCGCTGGCGCGGCCCCGATAATAAATATGCACGAAAGCGCGGTGCCGACGATAGGAGGTACGGCGCTACCGCATAACCTGCCCGGCCGAAGGCGGGGTAATAGCTTCACACGAAATCCGCTTATCGCGTGGGCAACTTCACAAGTAGAGCTATATAAGGATAAACCTTAGCGTTTTCGCTTTATATTATAATGCATGTTATCTACTTACCTAACCCTTAAATCTAATGGAAAATAAACCTAGTCAGGACTCTCGCCGTGAATTTCTGGTGAAGGCAGCCACAGTCGCAATGGCTGCTCCGCTCTTATTACGTGAATCTGCACAGGCTTCTGGCCGTATCTCCAAACTCAGACATGCTTGTATTGGGGTAGGCGGTATGGGCTGGGGAGATCTAAACCAGTTTAAAAAGCATCCAGATGTAGAAATTGTGGCCCTCTGCGATGTTGACGAGAATAACCTGAAACGAGCAGCTGAGCTAGTACCAGGCGCCCGGACATATACCGACTGGCGGGAAATGTTCCGTATGGAAGCGAATGCCATTGATTCGGTAAATGTAACCGTGCCAGATCACAATCACTTTCCCATTGCGTATCAGGCGATCCGGCTTAAAAAGCATGTATACTGTCAAAAACCAATGTGCCATGATGTAGCTGAAGTGCGGGAACTTACCAAAGCGGCCGTGAAAGCCGGTGTAATTACGCAATTAGGAACTCAGGTAGCCTCTTCCCTGGGCGACAGAACCGCCGTACAATGGATCAAACAGGGTATTATCGGTAAAGTAAAGCATGCTTATTTATGTTCGAACCGGCCCGGAGCAGTGGCAAAGTATCGGCTGGTGGGGCCCCGTCCGGCACAAGGTCAGGAGGCTCCGGCGCATTTACACTGGGATAACTGGATTGGCACGGCCCCTGTCAGACCTTATGCACCAGACATATACCACCCGTCTATCTGGCGTACTTGGCAAGACTTTGGTACGGGTTGGTCTGGGGATATTGGCTGTCATATTTTTGACGCAGTCTGGAAAGGTCTGGGCCTGCAGGCTCCGCTGTCAGTACAGGCAGAAGTACAAAAATCATGGGAGGAGTCTACCGAACGACGGGCCGATACCTGGCCACAAGGCAACCATATAAGCTGGATATTTCCGGGAAACGAACTAACCGAGTCTGATACCTTACCGGTAGAGTGGTTCGACGGGGAATTTTATCCGCCACAGCCAATCAGGGATTTATATACCGGTGGAGAATACCCGGCCGAATCCGCCATGCTGATCGGGACAGAGGGTGCGTTGCTTGTTCCCCATCAAAAAATGCCCGTAATCATTCCGACGGGTAACGTGAAAGCATACAATAACCCTGTTTTAAACGAGCGAAACCATTACCATCATTTTGTTGATGCTTGCCTGGGTGGGGAAAAAACAGAATCTCATTTTGCTCAGTCGGGTCCGATGACAGAGGCCGTTTTGTTGGGTACTGTGGCAATACGAGTACCGGGCCAATTATTGAAATGGAATTCTGCTCAGATGAAGTTTTCCAACTATCCTGCCGCTGATAAGTACCTGCGTCGTAGTTACCGTAAGGGGTGGGAAGTCAAAGGCGTTTTATAAATTGTTTAATTATAAGCAGGGCTTTCATCTGAAGGTCCTGCTTATAATTAATAGCGGGGCATCCAGGTGGTACGGCATATTATGCTCATAAAGATCGCCGTTTCGTTGCCCGGAAGAAATACCGCGCAAACATTAATATCAGCATAATACAGGCTCCCAGAAACTGTAAATCCTTCTCGCCCGTCTCCCGGCCGTAGTACCGCAGCAAGACAAACCCGCCCAACACCACCAGCAGCACAATGCTGAAGTCGAACTCCTCACTCTGCCGGCCGAGGTACCCATCCGCTACCTCCGTTACCGTGTCGAGGTTGATGAATGCCTCTTTTCGCAGCCGGTCACACAGTTCGCGGATCTTACGCGGATTTCCGTCCGACGTCTCGTAGATCTTCGTCATTACCGCATCCAACTCCCGTACCTCCAGATCACCAATTAGTCGGTAAATCATCCGGAGCGAGTCAGGCCGGGCAAGCGGTTGCAGCTCAATCTTTTCAAATGACCAGGCAAACGATGCATTAGTGATTTTCACGCTCCGGGCGGTCGTGATGATGGTAAAATGCTCCTTCAGTTTCTCTAATGCTCTGACCACCGTGGGGGTAATCTCATCGATGTTGCCAATCTTCAGCAGGTACTCCCGGTCTTTGGTAACGTCGATCAGCGTCTGTACCAGGTTCGGCAGACTGGCGGTCGACAGCTTTGTTTCAACCACTTTCAGATCCGACGTCTGGAACAGCATCGCTGCAGCAGCGTCCTTGTCTCCGCATATATGCAGAATGGCGTTAGAAATGGCTTTCTTGAAATCCTTGCAATCGTCGATGAGCAGGGTACGCTGTTCAAAATCTAGCGACTGCAGCAGGTGCGTTTTGCCGCTACCAATCGGGCCGGTAATGAGTACCGATATGTTCCGGCTAACAAGCTGCTGGATCTGCTTCATCTCCTTATCACGGCCAAATATAAAATCAGTCGAGGGCGTCAATAAATTGATGATGCTGCGTCGTTCCGGGAACAGCCGCTTTCTCAGCTTCTGGAACAAGGATTGTCTCGGAGCCGCTGCGTCGATCTGCGCCCGTAGCCGGCTGGGGTCGGCATGAGCGTAGATCAGCGACGTGTCGGCCCGCTCGTGGCCAAGCAGGTCGCGGATGTCGGTCAGGTCAGTACCGTGTGCCCTGAGGTTCGTCGCAAAGGTATGGCGGAGCTTGTGTGGTTTCGTGTCACCTACCTGTGGGTTGGCATCGGCTAAACGCTTCAGCATCATGTACGCGGCCGAGCGTGACAGGTGGCCACCATCGCTACCGGGGAAAACAAATCCTTTCGGCTCGGCTCCGTCTTTCAGCAGGTCAGAGAAAGCATCGTACAACCGCTCCGACATCGGAATGATGCGGGGCTTCTTCTTGCTGGTCTGGCGCTTCTTCAGGCTGTCGACCTTAACGGTTCTGGTCCGAAAGTCGCAGTCTTCCCATTTGCGGGTACGGGCCTCGGTGACCCGGCAGCCGGCATCCAGCATGAGCAGAATCAGAACGCGGTGCTTGGGGTTATTGGTTGCCTTTAACAAGGCTTCCTGTTCTTCTCTCGTGTGAAAGTCTGGGGCTTCAGTTTTCATGTTACGGTTGATCACTCCGCTAGCGGTGGCAGCATCCTCTTAAATTATATACGATAGTCTAGCTTAACCTTTAACAGCTTATTGTAATTTTAGTCTAGCTTCGTCCTTATCATTCATAAAGATAGCATCAGCAATTGCAATAGTTTTATCTAAGAACCCTTCCAAATGAAGTGATATTTCCTTTGGTCGAATGTAACCTCTATGAAATTCGTAAAAGTCTATTATTGAGTTCTCTAAATCTGTTATATCTCTTATTTGATAAGAAGGCTGTATATTTAATAATTGTATATTTTCTACGCGTATTCGAAGCTTTCCGGAAATCAAATTATAATCTAAAGGTTCCCAGTATATTGAATCTAAAGTAAACTTTTTTGTTTTAAACGCAAGCTTTTTTAGCATCCAATCTTCTGTCTGATATGACTTTTCATCAATTATATTTACAAATATTTCATGTGTTCTATGCCTAAATTCGCGAAAATCTATACTATTTTCAAGTATTATATTGTAAACTTCTTTACTAACTGTGATTGATGAATCTTTTTTGAAACTCATTTTTTTTAAAGTTAAAGGAATGTTGTGTTTTTCAAACGGTAATACATAGAATTCAAGTGTAGCATGTAAATTTTTAGGTAAAGGCCCTCTTTTTATTCTATTGGCTATATTAATTAGCTCAGATTGCTTTTTTATACTTTCCTGTTGACGTTCAACCGAAGATTTAAGTAGCAAGGTTGCTGCACTTTGTTGATTTAAGGCTTCACTCGTCAATATTATGGATTTATCCATTTTTTGAATTGTCGAGTCTTGCTTTGCTAAGGTTTCTCCTATCGATTTTAACAATTCATTTTGTCGTTTTCTTTGTAACCTATCATTCTGTTCGGATATTCTTCTTTCTTGTTTACTTTTATGGTACTCTTTCTCTATATCTATGTAAGTAATTAAAATATTTAGAGCACCAGATAAAATAATTCCTAAGACTGCAATTTTACCTTGTTTTGTTACTTTCTTGTTTTCATCCTTATAATCATGTACAATACCATACCAAGAAAAAAAACCAGTCATGAGTGTTAAAACAATGGTAACAAAAGTTTTAATATATTCAGGAAGCTCCATGAAAATTAAATAGTTTAGCTTTTGCAATTATTAAATGTAAATAAAATTTGGCTACATCTATTTTTTAGATAAAGTTAAGTTGATGGTTTTATGTCAATCTAGCTGATACCATTAGAGGGTCATATCGACTGCGGACTAGTTTCGGTTGTCAATCGTTTGCCAGATCAGTAACTGAGCGTTGATATGCGCGTTCTCCTCCAGCTTTATCTCCAGCATCGCTTTCTGTATTCTGAACTCCTCGTCATTCACCGGATCGGGCTTCACGAAGCTGTCAATCTTTTGGCTCAGCTCTTTTACCTTCTCGCGTCGCTTTCCCTCGTCGTGATCGTTGATGGGTTGGCGGGTAGTTTCGGTGGCCAGCGCGTCGCGCAAGGTGGCCAGCTCCAGCATCTTAGCCCCATACTTCCGCTGCTCCTCTTTGTGCTGGGCAATCAGCAGTTTCAGTTGGTGCTCAGTCAGGGAGTTATCAAGTGCCAGTTGGTAGAACTTCGCGCCATTGGGGTAATCACTGGACAATTCCAAGCCCTTCTTCATGATCGTTCCTTCGTAATAATACAGCTCTCGGGCGCTTTGCGCAGTGATTTTTACTACTGCCTGGCGCATGTAGCTGTTGAGGCTGTCGGCCGTCACTTGGAAGAGGTTTACGGGCCTCAGCTCGTGCCGGCGGCCGGTCGCCTGAAACTCTATCAATTTACAAGATTCGGCGGGATATTTTTCAAATTGCCGGTTTCGGTACACGACTAATTCCGTTGCACTGCGGCTGTAGATCAGGGCGGTTACTGTGTCCGTTTCGTGCAGGAAAGTCGCCCGGTAGTCGCCCGGCTTCCGGTGCTGCTCCCGCTCCAGGTGGTCCCATGTCGCAAAGCTCTTGTTGTAGCGGGTCCAGAAGCCAGATGCCATCAGCGGATAACTGAACAGGTTCAGGCAGCAGAATAACAGGAAAAGGATAGCCTCGCTGCGAAAGTCGTTGGCGGAAAGTCGCAGCTTGGGATTCGCCGGCAGTACCGCTGGTCGTTTCGAGAACGGATAAAACACCGGTACGCCCTGCTTCGTACACATATCAAAGATCAGGTGACTGAGCAAGGCCAGGGCGACAGGCAACGTATAATGCAGACCAAACAGGTTATCAACGAGCTTCACGACCAGGACGAGCGCCACGTAAAAGAATACGCTGTGCGTGATGGTCCGGTGGCCGTAATTTCGCTGCAGCCAGCTGGCGAGCGGATAAGCTGTCTTGCCGATCAGGGAGCGGGTATGATCGATGTCGGGGAGGACCGCTGCTACCCAGACCACAGCCATGGAGTCGAATCCGGCGTAAATATTCACATCGGCAAAGCTGGCGAAGATCCCCGCAAACGCAAACCCGCCGGCTACATGATTAAAGCTCTGCATACGTGAGGATCAGATTGAAAAACAGCCGCCGGCTATTCGGCCGGGGCTGTAGAGTTGCTTACAATAAACCAGCCTTTTGCCGGTCTACTTCAATCCTGAAATGCTTGTATGGTTTACCGGGTACAATCTGGTGTGTCGTATAAAATTCATTGAAGGGATTGACGCCTACTTTAGCCTGGCCGTCAACGAAGCGCCACAGGATCTTGACCGTCTTGTTGAACTCCAGCAGCTTCCGCGTCTCGCCGGTTCTTCGGTCATTATACAACCGCTTCATGCCTACACTAGGATTCGGGTGATCCCAGCCCCACACCCAACGCGCCGGCCTGTTTGTTACGTCTTCGTCCGGACTCTGGACGTACCAGACGTGAATGCCCACGTTGGGCTTAATTTGCTGGCCGGTCGCCTTGTCCACAATTCTAAAATAGGTACTGACGGTGGTACGTGCCCTGGCAGCTATCTTCCCGCCCGGATCATCAATAACAATCTCCTGCCGGCGCGGGCCAGTGGTACGGGCCACGATCGCATCCGCTATCCGGGGGAAGTTCCAGTCGTCGGCTTTCAGGTAGACGACCGCCAGCTGATCGGCATCCAAGCCCAAATACATCTCTTTCCGGGAAGTGAAGTTCGTCCGGATCGCGCCCATGAAAGGATATTCTATCTGGACTTTTAGCGTCTTTTCCGGCGACTCATTACCATCCTGGTATTGCTCCAGGACATCGAACCGGGCTTCGTCTTCATTGGTACTGAGGTCGTAGTAAAATGTTGATGCGGTGTAGTTTCGGGGCTCCAGCAGGTTTTTACCCAGGTACAGCCTAGCGGCCAGCCTGTAGGCTCCGTCGCCGGCTGGCGTCAGATAGGCATCTTTGACAAAAGGCGAGTAGTCCGGATCAAGGTCGACCTTGGGAGAGCATTTGACTAGGGAAAGTAAGCAGACGAGTGCAGCAGCGATCGAGTAAAGGTGTTTTTTCATCAGGGATTACGGTAGGTGTGTAAAGGAGATAAGATGATCATTCAACGGTGTTAAGACGTACAAATGGTTTTTACGTCATACTCGCTATCATTTACAATGGACCTGACTCAACCGCTGAACTCTTTTTCTTGTAATCAAATACGCTTTGGGCCACGTAGGCCTGGGGGTCTTTATCGGCATAACCAGCCTGAACATAAAGATCCGCTTTGATAAAAGCCTTTAGATAATCGGGTCTGGTCAGTATCTCTTTCTTCTGTTGGGCTGTAAAAGATGGATAATATAGGCGTAATATCTCGGAGGCACGGGGAAGGACTTCGGTAATATCCTGCTGTAATAAATCATCAAGCTGCTGCATAATCTCGGCTTTCTGAACAGCTTTTTCCTGTTCATGCAGCGGAGTTTTGCTCTGGATGTGGAATTCAATCCCTACCACTGCCCGACCTTGCATAACGGGCTCATAGGTGACGTTGAGGTTGGTGTACTCGTTGATCTGCTTGAGGGATAGATCAATCACTCGGGTACGAAACGCCGAATAGCTGGCATACGATTTCTCCTGCGCACCGATGAGCTTCCGCAAATCGTTGAGGCCGATTCGCCAAATACCAGTATTCCGGAAACGGGCCAGGCTGGTAAAGAGGAGTTGAGCGTACTCGCTGCTCAGCTGTAGCGCTTCCTCGTACCCGTATTGAGCATAACCGCTTCCTAAATATAAAAAGACCGGAATTACGGCATGATACATAGTCAGTTCAATTACGCCCTTCTTTGACCAATACTTAGCCATGGGGAACACCGTTACGCTGTTTCCCGTGCCGTTCTCATCTTCCCAATTAATGGTACGTTGCTGGATCAGGCTAACCAGCTTTTTTATAGAGGAGTTGGCGTGTCCCTTAATAACATCTGTATAGTGGAAACGAAACTTAAGCTCCTGGTAGGGTTTAATTTTGAGCTTGTCAGTTGCCTGTATGTTGCGGATTTCCCGCAGTACCAGCCAATACAACCGGCGCTCGAAGAAGCTGAATTCTGTGGTGCTGGCCAGCAACTTTAGCGGTTCCCGGATCAGCATGGTCCTGTTGTTCGAGGTCCGGAGTACAATTGTCTCGGGGTTAACCTCAACCGGATCGGTCACCGTAACGCTGTCAAAAGTCAGCGATAGCTGATTGTTAGCGAGTTCAACAGATTGGAGAGGATTCTTGCTCATGCCTAACACTTTATGATGCTACAATGTAGAAAAGATAACTTACCCTAACAAGCCATTTACTCTTGTTATAGATAAATATCTGTTTTACAAAAGGTTATATATAAGTGTATGGATGAAGAAGCAATACTTTCCCTGGATTACGACTATTATCTGTTAGGGATAAATGGATTTATTCTTCTGTTTGCAAGAACTAAATTATAAATATGTCATATGTTAAATGCTGATTAAACATTCATTAGTATCCTTTAATGCGGTTTAATGACATAATCTCTACAATTCTGGTAGTCAAAAGTTTGCGACTACTAAATGTTAGGCTCAGGACTATCATCTGTTAGGGATATGACTACTATGTGTTAGGTTCAAGACTACTAAATGTTAGGCTACGACTATTATCTGTTAGGCTTGGACTATCATTTGTTAGGCTTGGACTATCATTTGTTAGGGTAAATAGAGTTATCCACATACAAAACACTAATATTCAGGTATTTATGGACAGGTAAAACAGCCTATAATAGTCTAATAGTCTAATCACTCAATAAAAATGACTTTTATAAGTTTTAAATAATTTGACTAATAGTCATCTAGGGTGAAAAGGGTTTCACAGAATGGCCGGAAATACGAGAAAAGAAAAAGTCAAAAGGAAAATTGAACTTGCTCCAATAGAAATTTACCTTTGAGGGAAATAAGTTCAAGAGTTTTCTCTATGGGTTTCTTCTAGCATAATAGGGAATCATTTACTCTAAGCCACTATGGAATCCGTCAACGCTCCGCTGCCTGCACTCCGGGTACTGCTCAAGAAATTGTCTATACCATTGGTCCCGATGACGCACCAGGTCAATGCCATACCGAATGATTCCCAGCTCGAATTTTATTTCGTGCCGGCAGAACACATGGCTATGTTCAAGGAGTACAATCGGCCTGGTAAGCCCTTCAAGAACTTCAAGCTGGTCAACTTCGAGCGGCCGGCCATCAGCCTTTCGTTCTTTGTGAAACATAAATACACCCTCGACCGCAACGTAACGCCGGATCGGGCGATGGAATACCTGCGGGAACACCGGGACGCGCTGTTTGAGCAGTCGTTTCTGAATCCGCTCAACAAAGACGCACAGAAGGAGCTAAACGAAGCGGATCGGCTGTTGCGCCTGGTCCGGGATCAGCCGGAAAAGTTCCAGTTCTGCTTCTCCAACTTCCACCATTACTATCGGTACTGGTATTGCTCGTACCGGTATTTTGAAGATGAGGAGCAGACGCTGACGGCCTCAGCGAACGAGCACCTGCTGAAGCATAGTGAGCGGGTGAAGGGAAAGATCAATGAGCGGGCAAATGTGATCTTTGTCGATCCCGAATATATCACCCGTCCAGTTCCGTACGACAACAAGATGGCCGATCGGGAGCTGGCCACCTATGGCAAACGGTTTACGTCCGGAACGGTGGCGCTGTATTTGAGGGAGATTGAATAAAGGCGTTATTTTTCCAACGGACGGTCCCGCGACGGCGTACCGTGCCGCTGCGGGCAGATTTACAAGCTAAGCAACTATGAAAATAGTTGAAAGCTATGATTCAGTGGGTTACCCAAATGACGAATTATGTACCTTTCCGCAAAATACCCAGGTTTTCTTTACTATGAGAGTTGACCGGCTATGCCCTGTACCTTCTAATACAGTCAGCAGCGATGGCCGCTAAGGGAGCAAGAACGATGAGCGTGAAAACCGCTCCCATTAAAGTAATCAGTAACATTGACGTGATAGAGTGAGATCTAACTTAAGACGAGGCAGAGCAGTAGCACAAAGGTCAACATTAACAATATGGCGGCTAATGCCTCACTGGCTGAAAAGTCCCGGTCGGCGGGAAGCGGATGGGTAAACACCAGAGCTAGGACAGAGGTAGTGAATTTCCACATGATATGTTACGGGTTGTTCATTCTGACGCATAAAGCGGGACACGTCACAACTTCACCTGATAATCCTTCTCTTAGGCAAGCGTAAAGCAGCGTTTGCAAAATAAATTCATTATCCTTCATTTGTAACCACAAGCCAATATCGGAAGTAACCAGAAATTTAAGCAGACTCTGTAATTATCATGACTAAGCAAGAAGCCGAAGAAGTTGCGGAGATACTAAGTCAGTTAGGAAACCCGATCCGGTTAGCCATCCTCCTACAGCTACAGAAACAGGACTGGTTAACCGGAGCAGACCTTTTGAGTCCCTCGGCAAAAAGTAACATTAACTTCCATGAACATTTAAAAGCCTTACAGGATATAGGCTTGGTGCAGCGAAAAATGAGAGGAACAAAGTTTGTCTATTCGCTGAGTGATGATCGATTGAATCAAGTGCTGGACCTGGTGGCTACCCTGAAATAGAAAAATCTATGCGATTGTCGGCAGTACGTGAAATGGAGATTGGGTTACGCCAGCAGTAAACAAAACAGCAGAAAGGCTGATGCTATCAGCAGTATGGCGGCAAATACTTCTGTGTAGGTGAATTCGCGATCCGACTTAGTCGGGTTGGTGAAGATGAGCAGATAAACGGAGTAGACGAATCTGAGCATAATCGTCTAACTTTTTCAGCCTTTTGACGCATCAGCCTTCATGGGTCACCCTGGATATGAAAAAATATGTACCGATACATTGGAGACCGGCTGACCGACCCGGAATTAAAGGGTACTCGCTGCTCCGCCGTTCGCCGGGAAGATGGGAAATGCATTCGGGGCCGGAACGGTTCGATGCTGGTTATTTTCGAAAACGGTAGAACAGCCGTGGTGATCGGGCGGCTGCTGCGGAAAGTGAAGCACGAGTGATGACAAAATGGGGCGTTTTGCCGAACGCGCGGTTCCCCGGGCCGGGATCCGGCAGGTTCGTACACAGACCCTATTGGTGCCGGTTAGTTAGGATTACCTTCTTTAAGGTATTTTTTTCGCGCCTTATTCACTTCTTTTTGACTGTCTAAAATGCGTACCTCCAACTCGTATTTAAGCGCCGGATTGCTTCCATTCGCAGACTGGGAATAATGCAACCTTAACCTGGTTGTACCTAGCTTCGAGGCTTGAAACGTAAACCTATCAATCGGATAACTCCTCTCATTGCTCTCTTCACTGACAGCGTTATTATCAATTGACGTTAATTCATTAACTTTTAGATAACTAGAGTAAACCTCATAGATTACCCATCTATAACCTTTACGGCCTGTGTGTACCAGCTCGATGATTAGGGGAGAGTCTTTTTTTACGAAGGCAACACCTTGATTATCTTCGTAGGTATATACCTTTTGGCGGGCAGTATTGCGGGCTGTTTTCTGATCTCCGGTAGTCTTTTTTGAAAGTGCTTCAACGGGTGCTGAACCAGTCAAGTGGCTTTTCGCAAACAACGAAGTTGCCGCTAATAAGGAAATCACCGTATATACCGTAAACAGGCAAGAGCGATTCGGTAAGTTTGCGTTCATAATAATGTTTGTCAGCGAATAGGGGCAAATGTGGGGTTTTCTTAGTAACGGGACCGCCGGGCGGCCCCGAAAGAATTACGCTAAGGATTTTCGATCTCACGGCCGAAGCCTTTATCTTCGATAATTGACGTCAACTCCCTCCTATGACCCAGAAAAGCCCGTTCCGCGCTGACTATACCTATACCGTTACCGACAACATCATTGCGATTGTTGATCTGGACTTAGGCAACCGGTCCGTTACTAACGACATTGAAAACGTGCTGGCTGACATTAGGGCCGAGATCGGTGATCTGGCCGGGTATGCGGTAATCTACCGCGACAGTATGGGCCGGTGGGATGGTGTCAGGCTCGTCAATGGGATAGTATATTTCTATGGGCTCAATGAGCGGGACCAGGAGAAGGCTGCTAATCGGTTGCTGCACCTGTTAGAGTAACATCTATTGACAAATCGATTGGATGACCTGGTGAACCTCCTTTACTGTTTGATCAAACAGACGTCGCTGTTGTAAAGAATTGGGATGGCTGATCTGAAACGTGTTTGAGGGTAAACCAGGACCCGATAACGGAGGCAGGTGCCCAGCCTGAGAAGTGGCAGAATGACTCCTGAACCGCTCATTTAAATGCCACTGGTAATGTGGATCGGTGGTCATAATCAACACAATATCAGGTTTTACGATAGCTATCTCCTTGACCAGCAGATTCAAAAACAGTTGCATGGTGTTATCGAAAAGGTCACCCTGGGGCCTTTTCCCACCCTGATCAAGCTTGGATAAGTTGGTCCATAAAATGGACTTTACATTGGCTTGGGGAGGTATAACACTCTTAATGAATCGCCAGAACGGAGAAGCAGGCTGCCTCTGCTTAATAAAGGTCTGATAATACTCCACTACCTCAGAATAAGTCGGTGTTTTGACGTCTTTATCCTGTTCTGGTCGCCAGGTATGGGTTTCTTTTCCCACAAATAACATTTTACAGGGGACCTGATAATATTCCTCATGCGCATACATTAGAAATGGCCAAGATACATTTTCTGCCTGCTGGTACTCTTCCTTCTGATAAAGACAAGGCAAAAACTCCTCATAAAGCTCACGCAATTGACTATGACCTTCTTCTTCCAACGGGACAGATTTACACGTTAGTGAACTAATACTTTAGTTAATACCTGTTTATCAAGGGTTTAGGCAGGACTATCAGTAAGGATTTCCTTTTTGATTGGATATAGGACCCGCATTTTTTGCCAAATAAGGGGCTTTTCAGGCCAGAAAAAAAGCCACCCTTTTTGATAACCCGCTGAATATCAGTACTCGACTGGCTCCAACTATAAAAATAGTTGCTTAGCGTGTAAAATCGCCCCGTTGGAAGAAGAAGGCCACTATTAAGATGTTGGTAATTCTCCATTTGGTTGAACATATATGGTTAGTGGTCGAAACGTTTCTGAGTAGCGAAAAAACTGAAAAACTATCTTCATTGCTTTCAGGAGGCACAATAAATCCAGAGAGCCAGCGTTTTTTAACTGTTACATCGCACAGCCCTGAGAGAACCTCTCAGGGCTTTTATTTTTCAATTCCTTTTCTTCTACCTGTCCGTTTCCATACCATTGGTTTAGGTATATTACGGTATTACTAATAGCGGCCTCTATGAAGCTCGGCCTATACGAATACAACATCCTACCAATAGCCGAACAGGCAAATTTGCTCTGGGAGCATGGTACTTACCTGCAGAATCTGGATGGGCTCGGAAAACGCTATGTGCTTTACCAGCTATGGGACTTTTTTGTCGAGCTACACTATGACGCTGACTACAATCAAATCGAGAAGCTGCGCACCTTCAAAAGCAACAGAGCCTTAGAGCCGTACCTGAATGACATTAACTTGGCCGACCTGCTTAGGTAATGCCGGTCAATTACGAAAATTGCTCCGTATCGCACAAAAGTATAATATAGCCGCAAACTAGACTTGTAGAGGGGAGCGACTATGATTGCAGCAGAAGACCGCCTGTCGGCCGAGGATATCATCAAGGCCGAAATAATCACCAAATTAGAAATTCCATTCTTTTCCAGTTACGTACAAGCTGGCTTTCCCTCGCCGGCGGAAAACTGGCTGGAAAAAGTCTGTGACCTCAACGACCTCTGCATTGATACGCCCGAAGCAACCTATTTTGTCCGGGTCATTTCGGACAGCATGATTGGGGACCGCATCGATGCTGGAGACATTCTGGTGGTCGACAGCTCGAAAGTGCCGGCAGATGGTAAAATTGTCGTCGTCTGGTTGAACGGCGATCATGCGGTGAAGCGGATAAAGTACGCTGGCAAAATGGTTGTGCTGCACTCTTCCAACCCGAAGTACCTGCCGATTTACGTGCATCCGGAGCAGGATGATTTTAAAATCTTAGGCGTCGTCACTAACGTCATCTTCAAGCCCATGTGACATATGGTCGGCCTCGTCGATTGCAACAACTTCTACGTAAGCTGCCACCGTTCGTTTGATCCGTCGCTCGAAGGAAAGCCGGTGATTGTGCTGAGCAATAATGACGGCTGCGTCGTGGCCAGGTCGAACCAGGCTAAGGAGCTGGGAATAACCATGGGAAAGCCGCTTTTTCAAATTGAAGATGTGATAAAGGCTCATCAGGTGAAAATCTTCAGTTCGACCTACCCACTCTACGGCGACATGTCGGCAAGAGTCATGGGGATTCTGGGTCGGTTCGTCGAGGAGGTTGAGATCTATTCCATTGATGAAGCCTTTCTAAACCTAGCCGGCTATGACCGCGTCTATCCGGATCGGGTCGCCCTGGCGCAACAGATCCGGTCGACGGTCGCGCAATGGACGCGCATACCGGTATCCGTCGGCATTGCGCCGACCAAAACACTGGCCAAGGTGGCCAACTGGTACGCAAAACGTGAATTGATGCACAACGGGGTTTTGGAGTTAACGGATCCGTCGGCTATTCAAGCAGCACTGGAAGAATTTGCGGTTGAGGAGCTTTGGGGTGTTGGCCACCGCTACGCGGGTCTACTTAAACGAAACGGTATCAAAACAGCTTGGCAACTGAGTCAGGTGCATGATGTCTGGATTCAGAAGCACATGACAGTCAACGGGCTGCGCTTGGCGTATGAACTGCGGGGTACGCCCTGCCGGCAACTGGAGCTGGAACCGGCCAAGAAAAAGTCGATCTGCACCGCGCCGAGTTTCGGCCGATTAGTACCGGACCTGGCCACGATCAAGGAAGCGCTGGCCACGCACGTCGCCCGAGCGGCCGAGAAACTCCGCCGGCAGCACTCCACCGCCGGCGTGATGACGGTCTTCCTGCACACGAACCGCTTCAAGGATAAGGAGAAGCAGTATTACAACAGTCGGACGGTCGAGCTACCTCATCCGACCGCCAGCACGTCGGAACTGCTGCACTACGCCGGCGCTGCTCTGGAATCAATATACCAGGAAGGCTACGAGTTTCAGAAAGTGGGTGTAATCCTCAGTGACTTTACGCCGGAGAACCACCGGCAGCCGGGATTGTACAGCGGTAGTCTAGATGAGCGGCTAGTCAAACTGTCGGGGGTAATGGACAAGCTCAATACCCGGCACGGCCGCGACAAAGTACGGCTGGCTGCGCAGGGATTCTGCCCAACGTGGCAGATGAAGCAGCAATGGTTGTCGCCGTGCTATACGACGCGGTGGAAGGATATCTTAGTGGTGAAATAGCTCCTAAAAGTTTTTTGGTAGAACATACCTTGACTAGGACTCCTGTCGATAACTGTCCGCCTTCTCGTTAGCAGGCCGGATCACTTCTGACAGTTCGGCAATGAGGGATTCTTGGTCGATGTATTCGTATATGGGCATAAACCACGGATACCTTTTTAAATTTTTCAACATTGTATAAGTCTTTGACCCTTTTAACTTAATAGGCAGGATAGGCGTGGTTGTAAGTTCCTTTGTGATATAGGCCAATTCGTGCTGAATGCTCATGGGGTTGGTTACATCGGCAATAATAAACTTGGACAACCTTGCTAAAGTTTCTACTGTACCAGTTAAATCTTTACTCGCTGGTTTATTAAAATCAAAAAGAATTGGAGTTAAATTTTGTTTCCGCAGTTCCTCCCGTATGGCATCCAGCACGGCTTTACGTTTCTCTGTAAATCGACCTAAGATCAGGACGGCTTTTGAAGTAATAGTATCAATAACGTCTTTTAATTTTTTGTTATTTAGAATAAGATAAATGAACTGAGCCATTTCCAGATTGTCTACAATTAGCGGAGCTTCTGGATCAGAATTAATAACCAAGTTTTGCTGCTTGAGTTTACTTAGGTCAAGATCCCAAGCCGAAATCCCGTACACATTACAGTCTTCTAGAACGGCACCATCTAGCTTTGTTTTTACCAATGTGCAGCGTTCCATACCGGCTTTAATTAATCTAGCATTGCTTAAATCAGCTTTATTAAAGTTTGCTGATTGGAGATGAGCTCCCGTTAAGTCAGTATCATTAAGTGATGCTTCCGTGAGATTAGCATCCCAAAGAGTAGAGCCTTGTAATTTAGCAAAAGATAAGACAGTGTTGTAAAGGTTTGTACCCCACAATAGGGATTCTCGTAAATCACCTCCATAAAGGGTTGCATCTTTCAATGAAGCATTGCGAAATTGGGCTTTCACGGCAGTAATTTCGTCGAGATAAGCTAAATCCAGTTTAGCTCCATTCAGCTTTGCATTATTCAAATTAGCCCTGAAGAGGTTAGCTTTGAAAAGATTTGCGTCTTGCAAATCTGCGTCTTGCAAATCTGCCTCTTCTAGGTTCGTGTGATAGAGTTCTGCACGAGAGAGATTAGCGCCTACTAAATCAGGCTTTACTTCAGGATGATCCTCCCGCCACTGATTCCAAACTTTATGTCCTTGCTTTAACAGAGAAAGTTGAATTTGATCAGCCATGTTGAATTTTCTTTAAAGTAAAGGAGATAAATAAAAGAACAGAGCTAATATATTGATAAGTAGGCTTTTATCGGATGCTAATGGCTATAGTTGGGTAGTTTTGCAGTTTCGTACAAAATCCGTCACTTGGCCTTGTCTTCCTCCACCGGCCGATATGATAAGTAGCGATACACGGTCGCTCGGCTAATCCCCAAAAG
>NZ_BAABHD010000065.1:0-38983 GCF_039541915.1 Nibrella saemangeumensis | reverse complement strand
ATCAGTCAAGTCGGAGGGGTACATCTTTGGTCGGATTAACCCTCAAGATAGGCTGATTTCCGCTTTTTCTAACCCCAGCGCTCCATTTTTAAACACGTTCTTAGTGTCGTTCAGCACCCGGTTGGTCCGGGAAAATGCCTGTATCAAGCCGTGGTACTTCAGGTTTTTATCGACATATAGCGTATTCAGGTATTTAGAATCAAAACCGGTCAGCAACATATCGACCACAATGGTAATGTCAATTTTGTTTTTGTGAGGATAGTCCTGGTTGCTGTATTTCTGGTTTTTAATACGCAGTTGTATATCCTGGTAGTACAAATCAAACTCATTGATAGAATGGTTTGTACCATATTGACTATTGTAATCGGCAATAATCTGGGTCAGCGCTTTTTTCTTTTCTTCAGGATTTTGTTGGTTATCTTCTTTCTCCTGCGTTAAATCTTCCTGTAGTTGTTTTATATCTGCCGCATTTTTTTGGCTTTGCTGGTCGCCGTCTTTCGCAATGAGTTGAGCAGGCGGAGAAAATACACAAGCTATATTTAAGGGAACGTACTGTTCATCTGCCGCTTTCTTTTTATCCTGAATGCTTTTGAATAGCTGATAATACTCGATTGCGTTGTTGATAGAGGCCGTCGCCAAAATTGCATTGAAGCGCCTTGAGTTAGTGGCCGCATTGTGTTTATTTATAATAGCTTCTACGACAGCCTGTTGAGTAATAGGCTCGCCGGGCTTTGCATTCTGCGTGCCTTGTCCTTTAAAATAATCAATATGAAAGCGCAGGACATTTTTGTCATCAATGGCGTGGGTAATAGTGTACGCGTGTAACCGCTTTTGAAAAATATCCTCCGTAGTTTTATTAAAAGCCTGATCACCTTCTCTTATGCTGTAGGTAGCGTTTACGTCAAAAATTGGCGTACCGGTAAAGCCAAATAACTGCGCATTCGGAAAGAACTCTCTAATGGCTTTGTGGTTATCGCCAAACTGCGAACGATGACATTCGTCAAAAATGAAAACCATCCGCTTGTTGCGCAACGGCTCTAATCGTTCTTTGTAGTTTTTACTATACGTTCCATCTAATGCTAACCCTAATTTTTGAATGGTGGTAACAATAACCTTATCGGCATAATCGGTAGATAATAAGCGCCTTACTAGCGTTTCGGTGTTGGTATTCTCTTCTACGCTACCTTCCTGAAATTTATTAAACTCCTCACGAGTTTGTCGGTCAAGGTCTTTCCGGTCAACGACAAACAAACATTTTTCAATCTCGGGATTATCCTTTAGCAGCGTAGACGCTTTGAATGAAGTCAGCGTTTTACCACTCCCGGTCGTGTGCCAAACATAGCCGTTGCCCCGGTTCTGACGAATGCAATCAACAATAGCTTTTACCGCATAAATTTGGTAAGGCCGCATCACGAGTAATCGCTGCTCACTTTCTACCAGCACCATGTATTTGCTGATCATTTCGCCAAGGGTACACTTGGTCAGAAATTTTTGGGTGAATTCATGAAGGTTATTAATCTTTTTGTTGTCAATATCAGCTAATTCATAAACTGGCAAAAATTGTTCGTCAGCATTAAAAGCAAAGTGTTGATTTTTATTATTTGCGAAATAGAGTGTTCTTCCACTATTACTCACGATAAACAACTGCATGTAGCAAAGCAGCGAATTCCCGTATCCATTGCCCGGCTCATTTTTATAATCAACGATTTGCTCCATAGCCTTACGAGCCGTGATGCCAATATTTTTCAATTCAATTTGCACAATCGGCAAACCGTTGATTAGCAAAATTATATCGTATCGTTGATGGCTATTTTCTGTATTGATGCGTAACTGACTGATAACTTCAAAGTCATTTTTGCACCAGTCTTTATTATTGACTAGTGTGTAATGAAGTGGCGTACCGTCCTCACGTTGAAAGTAGTTTCGTTCACGCAGCAGTTTTGACGCAGCAAAAACATCGGGATTAATAATCTCTTCACGTAGGCGTAAAAACTCGTTTTCAGAAAGCCGAACCCGGTTAAGCACCTCAAATTTGGCTTTGAAGTTTTGCTCAAGCGTTTTCCTATCGACAATATCAGGCCGGTAGATATATTTAAGCTCCGTGAGCTGCTTGATTAAGCTTTCTTCCAGTTGCTTCTCTTTACTCATTCAATTTACAGTCGCAAATTAGGCCAAAGTTACTTTTTAACATTGAATAACCTGTTGGTGGGATGGTAAAAATGGTTTTTGGCGTGGCAAAGGGTACATCTCGGCCAGGTCTCGCTGAGGCAACACTCGCCGGGGAACCGCGTATTCGGCAAAACTAACCCAAAGCTGGATCACCTCATCCAAGCAAGGTCGCCGGAATCAATTTTGTTCATCATAAACAAGAGGCCGGCGAATGCAAGGATTGAAGTTTTCATACCAGTAAGCTACTCAACTGTACTGACTTAAACTAATGCTCAGATCAGTACACCTCCGTATCAAAAAATAAGGCTATATCCAACAATAATGCTGTTCCTCGACAGGAGCCTTAAATCAGGACACGGTTCTGGGCCGGTGCCCCGCGCCGGCGGCCGGTACGAAACGGTAAAGCAACCTTAACAATCTTGAACCGTAGGTTAGTCTGTTCCTGGACCAAACGTATACCGGCTGGCATAGCCTAGCCCCAGCCCCACACTGGAGAGTTTATTTTGATCGGCTAGAATTGCCTGGGGAAGAAGCGCTCTAAAGGCCTCCTGAATGGCCTGCACTTCCGTCGAGCCTCCGGTGAGTATAACCAGCTCTATGGCCCCTGGCCCCACACCAGCGGCTTGCATGCAGGCCCGGGCGCAATCGATAATCTGGTCCACCTCCGGGGCAATCACCTCCTCGAACAGCACCCGATTAATGGGCAGACAGAAGTCTGGCTCCACAAAATCAAGCGAGGTCATATACTGCGCCTGGTCGGAGAAGGCAATCTTGGCTTCCTCGGCGGCAGCTAACAGCAGGTGTCCGGTTTCCTGCTCAAGTACCCGCAGCAGGCGACTAAAGCGAGGCTTGTCGTGGGCCTCATGCAATAGCTGCCGGCACTGCATGATCAGTTTAGGCGTATACAGAAAGTTCACCTTACTCCATTCGGCCAAATCCTGATAGGGTTTGAGGGGCACCTCCAGGTGTTTGGCCCCGTAGGTACTGTGGTAACCCAGCTCCGGCATGATGGCGGCCAGACTGAGCGCTTTATCCAGATCATTGCCCCCCAGGCGAATACCAGTACTGGCCAGAATATCCGAGGATCGATCGGGTTTGGTCGCATACCGTTTCGAGAGTCGGATAATACTGAAGTCGGAGGTACCGCCACCCAGATCGGCCACTAAAGCGAGTTTCTCCCCGCTGATGTGCACTTCATGGGCAAAGGCTGCGGCAATGGGTTCATACTGGAACTCAATGTTTGTAAAGCCGCTCCGAAGCGCAATCTGTTTTAGTTCGGTTTGGGCTTCAGTATCTCCTTTTGGATTATGATCCACAAAGTGAACCGGTCTGCCCATCACGACCTGTTCCAGGGGATGTCCGGTGAGCGTCTCGGCCTGGCGCTTGAGGTGCTTAAGAAAGTCAGTAATAATGGTGCCAAAAGTCATGATGGTGCCATTAACCTGCGTTCCCTGCTTCATCAGGGATGTGCCCAGCACCCGTTTCAAACTGCGAATGAATCGGCCCGGCTGCCGCTCCACAAAATGGGTCACGGCAGAGCGGCCAAAGAAGGCCTGGTTATTACTTTGCTGGAAGAAAATAGCGGAAGGGATAGTCAGGTGCTCTTCTTCCAGGGGAACCAGGCGGATTTGCCCACCCTGGTCAACAGCCAGGGTAGAGTTAGAAGTGCCAAAATCAATGCCACATGAACTTGTAGCCATTTACTTGTCAACTAAATAAGGCATTACTCCGACCGCAAACTCTTGACCGGATTCATCAAAGCCGCCCTCACGCTTTGGAAGGAGACCGTAAATAGGGCAATCACCACCGCCAGCAGACCCGCCAGGGCAAATATCCACCAGTCGAGGTTGATGCGGTAGGTGAAGTTTTGGAGCCATTGGTCCATGGCGTACCAGGCGATAGGTGTAGCGATGAGGATGGCCATGAGTACGGGGTTCAGGAAGTCTTTATTGAGCATCGAGACGAGGCTCGGTACAGAGGCACCTAATACTTTTCGAACGCCAATTTCCTTGGTGCGCTGCTCGGCGGTGAAGGTGGCCAGCCCAAACAGCCCCAGACAAGCCACCAGAATAGCCAGTCCGGTGAAGACGGTAAAGATGCTCTGGAATTGGCGTTCGGCCCGGTATTGCTCATCAAACCTCTGGTCCAGAAAGAAGTATTCAAAGGGGCTGTCGGGGTAAAGTTGCTTCCAGAGTTGATTCAGCCGTTCTATTGTGCCGGGAAGTTGCTGCGTGCCAAGCTTTACCGAAAAGTAGGCCATTCGGGTGGCGGGTGGGCACATATAGAGGGTCGGGCGGGTTGGCAGCTTCAGCGACTCAATATGAAAATCGTCGATGACACCGATGATGCGCATGTCATTGCCCCGGCTGGCTCCTTCCCCGCCAAATACCATGGCTTCGCCAACGGCGGCTTCGGGCGACGGAAAACCCATCGCTTTCAACGCGGACCGGTTAATGAGGTATTGATTACGCCATTGAGGCTGGTCGGCTTCCAGGCCTCGTCCAGCCAGTTGCCGGACACCGTAGGTTCGCATGAACGGCTCGTCGACGTTGACAAAATAGAACGTCTGCTTATTATTGGTGATGCGTTTCTTCCAGAATACGCCATCGCTGGTGCCGCCGATGGCATTGATGCCTTCGCCCGGTACAACCGACGAGGCCGCTATACGCTGCACATGCGGCAGCTTAGCCACTTCAGCCTTGAACACTTCGTATTTGTTTCGGTATACCGAATCCTGGTTGTAGTCGAAGCGGGGCGCTTTCAGCACCAGCATCTGGTCGATAGACACGCCGAGGTCATGGTGTTGCAGGAAATCAATCTGCCGGTATATCGTAACCGTTGCCGCCAGCATAACCACCGTACACACCAGTTGAAAGACCACCAGCGACTTGCGCAGCACCAATCCTTTGCCGAAACGACCAATAGACCCGCGCAGCATACTCATCGGCTCGTAGCCCGACAACACCACGGCTGGATAAAAACCTGAACCCAGTACGCTGATGACAAATAGCCCCGCCAGTGCCGGGAGGTTAGTTGATTGGTTCAGTGGTTTATAGGTTAACTGGTTAAAGGCGGGGCCGGCGAGTTGCATCAGGAGGATGGCGAGGCCAATAGCCAGGAGATTGACTGCGACGGCTTCTCCCAAAAACTGTCCCATCATTTGCCAGCGGTTGGCACCGATGGCTTTGCGCAGCCCGACTTCTTTGGCCCTCTCCATCGCCCGGGCGGTTGTCAGGTTGCTATAGTTAATCCAGGCAATGCCGAGAATGAACGCAGCAATCAGCAGCAGAAAGTACACCATGCGGGCGCTGCCGTTGGGTTCGTGCTCATACGTCAGGTCTGAGCGTAGGTGAATATCGGTCAGCGGCTGCATATTCAGCACCAGATTGCTCTTGCTGAGATACAGCTTGCTCAACTCAGTCAGTTTAGCCTGAACCAGGGCGGCATTGGCCTGGGGATGCAGCTGGATATAGTTGTAGTCCCAGTAGTTTTCCCAATTGTCTTTGTGCCCCTGACTATATAGCGTTTGGTACGGCAGCAGCATGTCAAACTTGAAGTGTGTATTGAGCGGCACATCCTCAATCACGGCGGCCACCGTATGTGGAGCGCTAAACCAGCCGCCCACCAGTTGCAGCGTTTGCCCCACCGGATTGCTATTGCCGAAATACTTGTTTGCTACTGACGCAGTTAAAACCATATTACCCGGCTGACTCAACCCCTGCATAGCATTACCACGAAGCACCCGGTACGGAAACAGTCGCAGAAATGACGGGTCCACGGCGTAGGCTTTGCTCTGGGCATAGGGCGTTTTATTCCGGATAACCGTCAGTTCCCTGGCGCTGTACACGCGGGTATAATCGACCACCTCAGGCAGTTCGGCCTTTAAGGTCGGGCCTACGGCGCTGTGGGTATTGGCATCGCGGGTATCCAGCGTGCCGTTGCTGTAGTTCTCCACGTATACGCGCCAGATTTGGTCGGCGTGTGGACTCTGCCGGTCATAACTCTGCTCGAACTGAACATACTGCACAATCAGCAGACAAACCGCCATACCCACCGCCAATCCGACAATGGTTACCACTGAGAAAACTTTATGCTTCAACAGGCTGCGAAGAGCGATTTTGAGGTAGTTGCGTAGCATTGTTTTGAAGTCTACAGTAGGCAGTTTGCAGTAGGCAAGACTGAAGAGCAGCGTGATGGGGCCGCTTCTGCTTACTGCTTACTGAGAACTGCCCACTAAAATCGCCTACTCAGTTCTCAGGCTCTTCACCGGGTTCATTAAAGCCGCTCGTATTGTTTGGAACGAAACGGTTAGTAGCGCAATACCGAGAGCCAGCAGGCCACCTATCGCAAAGAACCACCACTGGGTTTCGGTGCGGTAGGCAAAGTAGTTCAGCATCTTTTCGCCTATCCACCAGGCAATGGGTGACCCAATGAGGAAAGCCAGCAACACCAGCCTCAGAAAATCTTTGGTCAGCAGCGTAGTGATATTAAGGACACTGGCCCCTAACACCTTGCGAACGCCAATCTCTTTCGTACGTCGTTTAGTCACCAGGGAAATAAGTCCGAAGATACCGGCGCAGGCTGTAAGAATAGCCACCATCGTAACAAAGCCAATCATGCGCCAGATGTCATCGATGGGGCGGTAGGCTTTGGCTACTTCGTCGCTGAAATAGAAGTAGCTCAGCTCCCGTCGGGCCGGAATTCTCTTGAACTGGCCCTCCAGCTTCTGAATCAAAGCCGGGGCTTTCGCTTCGTCGGTCAGGCGAACGCTGAGGAAGCTGCTGAGCGACTGCCGGCCGCCATACCAGTGCAGCAGCGGTTCGATATGTTCTTTCAGATTCTGGTAATGAAAATCTTTGGTCACGCCAATGACGGTATACACGTCATCGTTGTTCTGCTGGCGTAGCTTTTTACCGACGGCCGTGGTCCACCCCAGCGCTTTCATCGCAGCCTCATTGATGACAACCGCATTCATGGCCGAATCGGCCGGCGTTGCATCGGAAAACGAGCGTCCTTCCAGCAGCGGAATCCGATAGGTCTCAAAATAATTAACCGCGCCCGACACATGCCGGAATTTTACCTGCTGTGCTTGATTCCCCTCGGGGTAGTAGGTGTTGAAATTGTTCCAGTACCGCACCGGTGTTACCTCCGACGACGTAAACGCTTCAACCGAAGCATCCTGGCGCAGGTCGTTCAGAATAGCCTGCCCCTGCGAAATGGCTGATTGCTCATCTTTATACGCCAAATCGGTTTTAAAGACCAGTACATTCTGTTTGTCATAGCCCAGGTCAGCCTGCTTCATGTACTGAATCTGATGGCGCATACCGATGGTACCTATAATAAAAATGACGGCCAGAGCAAACTGCACTACAATCAGACCATTCTGGCGGAGACGTCCCTGCTGCGGGTCAGCCGAAATTTTACCTTTGACCGCATCGGTCGTATTAAGCCTCAACAGATACAGTGCCGGGTAAGTACCCGCCACGGCTGCCACCAGCACCGCAATACCCAGCACGGTAAGAATGGTCGGGTAGTCGCTGGCCCAGGAAATGTCCAGTTGCATGCGCCCGTCGCGTAACTGATTGAAGCCGGGAATGAGGTAGTAAATAGCAAACAGAATAGACAACACCATCGAAGTGGCCACCAACAATCCCGATTCTATCCAGAATTGGCCCAGCACAAGTCGGCGCGTAGCGCCGACTACCTGCCGCATGGCTACCTCTTTAGCTCTGGGTAGCGCAGAAGCCATATTGAGGTTTACGAGGTTGATGCTAATGATTAAGAGCAGAAAAACGGCGATGGTAATAGCGCCGTAAATCAGTCCTGAAAAGGATGGATTGTTATCGTGGACAAAATCGCGGTAGCCGTTCAGCAGCACCGTGCGGTTCTGCCCCTCGGACGTGAAATGGGCCTTGACTAATTGTGGTAATTTGGCTTCCAGCCGGGCCTTGTCCGTATCTTTTTTGAGCAGCAGGAAAACCGAAGCAAAGGTGTTGTACCAGTCGGCGTTCTCCTTAAAATTGGGTATGTCGAGCAGCGTGGCCGTAGACAAGACTACCTCAAACTGCTGGGATGAATTGGCGGGGATGTTGTCCAGTACACCCGTCACCGTGTATTGTGCCGTATCGCTGAGCGTTACGGTTTTACCTACTGGATTTGCCTTGCCAAACAGGTTCTCCGCCACTTTTTCACTAAGCACAATGGAGTGTTTGTCGCGCAGTGCCGTGGTGCGGTCACCGTATTTAAGACCAAAGCTAAAAACTTTAAAAAAAGCTGGTTCGACATAGATGGTACGCTCCTGCAGGTTCTTACCGCCGTAGCTAATCCAGGGATTACTCCAGGTCTGGATGTGCGTACCGGCCTCAATCTCCGGATAGTCCTTTAGCATCTGGTCCAGAATCGGGTAAACCGTTTGATTATAGGCTTGGCCATTTGCCGCAGTCTGGACGTAGTAGATACGGTCGATATTGGTATGAAACTGGTCCCAGGTCAGGCACTTCTGCGCAAACAGAATCAGCACCACCACGCAGGCCAGCCCTACCGAAAGGCCAAGAACATTGATAGCTGTGAACAGCCGGTTCTTCCACAGCGTACGAAAGGCGATTTTGAGGTAATTCCTTAGCATAGTTTTATAGTCTTCAGTAGGCAGTAAGCAGTAGGCAGAATACGTGGCCTGTTTTCTGCTTACTGCCTACTGAGAACTGCCTACTTATTCGGCTCTCAGGCTCTTCACCGGATTCATCAAAGCCGCCTTCACGCTTTGGAAGGAGACCGTCAGCAGGGCGATGCCGGTGGCCAGTAAGCCGGTCAGGGCAAACATCCACCATTCGATATTGATTTTATAGTCGAAATCGGCCAGCCATTTATCCATGACATAATACGCAATGGGTGAGGCAATGACGAGCGCAATCAGCACCAGTTTCAGGAAGTCGACCGAGAACAGGCCGAAGATATGGGCGGTAGTGGCTCCCAGCACTTTCCGAATGCCCACCTCCTTCGTGCGCGATTCGGCCATGAGGGCTACTACCCCGTATAAGCCTAAACAGCCGATGAAAATGGCGATACCGGCCAGCAGTCGGAAGATGGAGTACATCCGCTCCTCACCCTGGTAAAAGTTAGCCAGCGTCTGGTCCAGGAACTCGTATTTGAACAGGAAGTCGGGAAAAGCAGCCGTCCACTCTTTTTCAACCGAAGCCAGCAGTCGACTAATGCCGGCGGTGCCGCCCTGTCCGGCAAATTTGATTCCGGCCAGGTTATACGCGTTGCGGTAAGGAGTCAGTACGCAGGGATCGGTTTTCCGGTGGAGCGAGAAAGTATTGAAATCCCGGACTACGCCCACAATCGGCATTTTTGCATTCCCGCTCACGGAAATCAATTTGCCGATAACCTGATGCGGGTCATTTATGCCCAGTTTATGGAGCAGGGTTTCGTTAATGACAGCCTCGCGCATGGTGTCGGCGGGCTGAAAATTACGACCTGCCAGCAGTTTCATTCCGTACGTGCTGATGTAAGCCGTATCGGCCGGACGCATGACCACCCCGAAGTCGCTGGGCTTTTCCGCATTCTCAAACTGAAAACTTGTCCACCAGTTGCCATTCGCCGAGGGCACCGAAAAGCCAAAACTGACTGATTCCACACCGGGTAAGGCGGCTAACTGGTTGCGGAAAACTTCTAACTGCCCCGGCTTCTTCTCCGGAATAGGTACGGTCAGAATCGCTTCTTTACGGAAACCAATATCTGCCGACCGGAAGTACTCCATCTGGTTATAGGCAACAATGGTTCCAATAATCAGCATCTGCGAAATCGCAAATTGCAGCACAATCAGGCTCCGGCGAAGTGTCAGCTGACCGGTACCCACCACGCGTATTTTACTTTTCAGCGCCTGTACCGGCTGATAGCCCGACAGCACCAGCGCCGGGTAAAACCCAGCCAGAAAGGTCGTTAAAATCCCCAGCAGAAGCAGAAAACCGACAAGTTGCTGGTTTGCAAAAAGAGAGAACGTCAGGCTGATTTCCAACAAGTCTGCCAGATAGGGCACCGTCATGTAGGCAATGATCAGGGCCAGTACAATGGATATACCCGTCAGAAAGCCGGTCTCGCCCAGAAACTGCCGCACCAGTTGCATCCGTGAGCTACCCAGCACTTTCCGGACACCTACTTCCTTAGCCCGCCGGATAGCCTGCGCCGTAGCCAGATTGACAAAGTTGATGCAGGCGGTTATCAGCAAAAACAGGCTAATTAATCCCATGGCCCAAACCATCCGCCGGCTCACCGTGCGCCCGCTATAGGTACTAATCTCAGGATTGAAGTGTAAGTCGCTCAGCGGCTGTAATTCATACCGTTGCCGCTGGGCATCTTCGGCGGGTATGTATTTCCGGGTAAACGCAACCAGTTGACGCTCCAGCTGCGCCGGGTCTCCGGTCTGCTTCAGGTAAATCTGTACGCCACTGGAATTTGATTGCCAATCGTCCCAACCGGTATTGGCCCCAAACTCTTTCAGCGACGCAAACGAAAGCAGGATACCAAAGGGCAGGTCTGTCGTAACGGGCGGATTCTTTATCAGACCGGTCACGACAAAGTCCATTTTGTTCCGGACTTTAATGATTTTGCCGATGGGGTTGGCCGTACCAAAATACTTCTGCGCCATTGCTTCCGTCAGCACTACCGTGTTTGGATTCGCCAGAGCCGTAGCGGGATTACCCTGTACCCATTGATAGCTGAACAACCGGAAGTACTCCGGCTCCACAAAGGCCACACTTCCTCTTGGTTCCTCAAACCGGCGCAGGCCACCCATGGCCTGCGGGTCGTTGGCGGCTACCAGCGTCTCGCGCAGGTCACTAATCATGGTCAGGTCCTGCTTCATGTCCGGAAAGTCATTGCGCAGGGCTGCCAGCGCCGGCATCGGCATACCCGAATTATACCCTTCTCCTTCCGACGTTTTTACGTGCGTGACAATGCGGTAGAGTTGGCTGGCATTGGCATGGTGCTGGTCGAAACTCAGTTCGTAGCGAATGACCAGAAAAAGCAGCAGACAACAGGCCAGCCCAAACGTTAGCCCTACGACATTGATAAGGCTATAGCTCCAGTTACGTTTCAGCGCCCGAAATGCAGTAGTGAAATAGTTTCGAAGCATAGTGTGTGTATGGATAGATGTAGATAGTTACTCAGTTCTCAAACTCTTCACCGGGTCCATCAGAGCCGCCTTTACCGACTGATAACTTACGGTGAGGAAAGCGATGAGCAGGGCCGTAATACCGGCCAGGATGAATACCCACCATTGCACATCAATGCGATAGGCAAAATCCTGTAGCCATTGGTTCATGGCCCACCAGGCAACCGGCGAAGCAATGACAATGGCCACCAGCACCAGTTTCAGAAAATCCTTAGAGAGCAGCCCCACAATATCTGGCACCGAAGCACCCAGCACTTTTCGTACGCCAATCTCCTTGGTCCGGCGGGCTACGGCCAGTGTAGCAAGGCCGAACAAACCCAGGCAGGCAATCAGGATAGAAAGGCCCGACGCAATGGTCACAATACGGCTCAGCCGCTGCTCAGCCTGGTACTGGCGTTGTAAATCCGTGTCGACAAACGAGAAACTGAACGGCTCGTTAGGAGCTATCCGTTTCCAGGTTTGCTCCAGTAGCGCTACCTTCCTGGAAAGATTACCTGCCGATAGCCGGATGGCAATATCGGGTGCCGACGAACTCGAAACGTTGATGTTCTCGATATGCCTGTACAGCGAATCGGGCCGGATAAGCAGCACCAGAGGCTCTACCTTTGAGTGCAGCGACGCATAGTGGAAGTCCTCGGTGACGCCGATGACACGATGGTCGTGAAACTTGCCAGGCAGTCGCTCGTTAAGAGGGTCTTTCCAGCCATATTGTTTGACAAAGGCCTGGTTTACGATAAGCGCCCCGAAGATATCAGCGCTGTTTGCCGGGTCGAAGTTGCGACCCGCTACTAGTTTGACGCCGTATGTTGGAATAAAGTATGGGTCAACGACATTAAACCGGAACTTACGGTACACTTTCTTATCATCGGTATAGCCCACTTCGCCCCAGTCGCCAGAGGCAAAGGCAAAGGCCGAAGCGCCTACGCTAACTACGTCTTTCTGACTAGTCAGGGCGTTCCGGTATCGCTCGACCAACTGTCGCCCTTCCGAGCCACTGATACCAGTCGGGACAATCACCATCTGCTCTTTATTATAACCCAGCGACTTATCCTGCAAGTAGCTCAATTGTTGGTTCAGCACCACCGTACTGGCAATCAGCGTCACTGAAAGGCTGAATTGAAGGACCACCAGCCCGCGCCGGAACCAGCTCACATCCCCTTTCAACGAAATCTTGCCTTTCAGGACCTCCACCGGACGAAAACCGGACAAGACCAGAGCCGGGTAACTACCGGCCACTAACCCAACCACCAGAATCAGGCCCAGCAAAAAGAGCAGCGTGGTGCCGTCGAACCGGAACTGTAGTTCCTGATTAGCCAGTTGGGAAAATAAGGGGAGCAGGACCACTGCCAGTACTAAACCAAGCACAACAGCCAGAATGGTCATCAGCAGCGCTTCGCTCCAGAACTGGTTCATCAGTTGGCTCCGCAGGGCCCCCATCGCTTTCCGAACCCCCACCTCCTGTGCCCGGCTTACCGACCGGCCCAGCGACAAGGCCATGAAATTAATGCAGGCAATCACGAGCAGAAACAAGGCAATGGCCGACAGAATGTACGAATAGGCCGGATTGCTCACCGGTTCATTACCGCCCGCCAGTTCGTTGTTGAGGTGAATATCGGTAACGGGCTGCAGGTTGATGATATAGTTGTTTCCTGTATAATAATCACCCAGCGCCGTTTTTAGCAGAGATGGATACTTGTCAGCCAGCTTATTCGGGTCGGCTCCTTCCCGCAGGAGTACAAACGTCTCCGGCTCTATATTCAACCAGTTCTTTAGGGTTTTATCAGAGCGTAACGCTTTGATATGCGCCATCGAAACAACTATACCGAAGCGGATGCTTGAATTGGTCGGGATGTTTTTGGCAACCGCCGTCACAGTATACGCCTGCATGACGCTATCGAGCTGCATCTGAATGGTCTTACCGACAGGATTCTCACTTCCAAAGTATTTACGGGCAATATCCTCGGTGAGAACCACAGAGGATAACTCCTGCAACGGATTGCCACCGGACGTATGAATGAGCGGAAAGTCGAACATCCGGAACAAATCCGGGTCGGCCATGTGTACGCGCTCGCTCATAACGTCCGCGCCCTTCTTGACGTTGAGGCCCATGACCAGTACGCGGCTGATGGCTTCTACCTCCGGATACGTTTCTTTGAGCGACGGTCCGAGAATATACGGCGTCGATACATTACTGAACCGGTCGCCCTTGTACTCCTCCTGCGTCCAGGCCCGGTACAGCCGGTCGGCTTTTATATGGAAGTGGTCAAAACTCCACTCGTGCCGTACATACAGCCCCAGCAGCAGACAGCAGGTAATGGCAATAGTCAGGCCCCCGAGGTTGATGACTGAATAAACCTTATGTTTCGCAAAATTGCGGAGGGCGATTTTGAGGTAGTTTCTGAACATAATGGTGTTGCACGGGCCAGCAGGGCGGTCCGACGATTCAGTGTAGTGCTGGCCTAAGTATTACATATTCTTCACTGGCAGACCCAGACTCTTCTCCGTCTCTTCAATCAGGCGCTGCTTTTCCTTTTCTGTTTTACCCTGCGCATTGACGGTCCGCTCGAAGATAAATTGCTCGCCGTCCTTGGTGTATTCGTAATGCATTTTCAGCCGGCCCGATCCGGGATCTTCTTCAATGGTTTTAGTGAAAGGCTTATTGGTGATTCCGCCCACGCCGGAGGAGGAAGAGGCAACCGTTCCGTCGTTAACGGTTGTGGTTGAACGCGCCGTTTTCACCTTCGTAACCGACTTGGTTTCGTCGCAGTCTGAATCTTTATCCTCTTTATCTTTGGAAGAAGCCTTAGCGGCCGTTCGCGAACCAGAGTCGGTGTCACGGTTTTCGCGGTGCTTTTTGATGATGACCACATCGTGCCTGGTCTCCATAATACCTAAGGAATCGATAACCCGGCTGACCAGTGCTTCCTTTTCCTCCTTGCTCATGCCTTTCACGTCAAACGTCCGCTGGTAATGGACTTCGGCCCGTCCTTTCTGCTCTGCATCAACGCGTATCCGTAAAGACTTCCCGTCATCGTTAATTTCCTGGTGCAAGGACGACCGCTGCGCTACTGCCGCCAGGCCTGCGCTCATCAGCAGCAGTGTTAGTAAAGTTTTCATGATGAATCGCTGTGTTAGTTTGGGTGTTTTGTTTATTGCGAATTATATGCCAAAAGAAAATGGCTACTGATTAACAATTAGATACGCAAAGTCAATCGTATAAATTGTCCGTTTGTGGACAGTTGTCCGGCTCCTGTGAAAGCCCTGAACAGACCTGCCCCGGTGCCGGTAGTTACTCCGACTGCAAACTATTTACCGGGTTCATCAACGCCGTTCTGACAGCCTGAAAACTGATGGTCAGAAAGGCAATCAGCAGGGCTGCCCCACCGGCGACGACAAACACCCAGGCTTTGAGGTCAGCCTTAAAGGCAAAATCATTCAACCAGTTGTTCATCATCCACCAGGCTATCGGAAAGGCAATGCCGTTGGCGATAAAGACCAGCTTCAAAAAGTCTTTCGACAACAGATAGACCAGGTTACTGACGCTGGCGCCCAGCACTTTCCGAACGCCTACCTCTTTCGTGCGCTGCTCTGTCGTAAAGATGGTCAGACCCAGTAGCCCCAGACAGGAGATGACAATGGCCAGCAACGCGAAATAGTTGGTCAGCGACTCCACAATCAGTTCACTCCGGTACTGCCGCTCAAACGTTTCATCCAGAAAATGGTATTCAAACGGATACGCGGGATTGTATTTCCTATTTGCCGCCTGGAGCACCGCCAGCGCCTGCTGAGTCTGTCCCGGCTGTGTTCGGACGAGAATATAGTTATTGCTGCCAACACCCGGAGCCAGATGCAGGATGAGCGGCTGCATAGCTACGTGTAAGGAATTAATATGAAAATCTTTGAGCACACCCACAATCTGGTGGGGCCGGTTCCAGAACCGAATCGTTTGCCCAACGGGATTTTGTAAACGCATCCGGCGGGCGGCTTCTTCGTTGATAAGGACCACCGAGCTATCCGTTGGCATCGACCGGTTGAAGTTGCGCCCTTCTTTCAGGCTGATGCTCATGGCCGCTACAAAATCGTGGTCGGTCAGGATGAACGGAAACTCTACGCGTTCATCAGCCTGCTTGCCCGGCCACTCTACCCCGCCGGTCGAAATAGATACCTCCATTGGCGGCTGACTGGTCAGCGTCAGGGCTCGTATCGCCGGCGAAGCCAGAACGTCCTGTCGGTAAGCCTCCACGTTTTTGTGCATCTCCGCTTCCAGCGGTAGAACGATCAGGTTCTCTTTTGTAAAGCCCAGGTTTTTGGTGCGGATGTATTTCATCTGCTGAAACACGATCACCGTTCCGACAATCAGAATAACGGAGACCGTAAACTGAAACACCACCAGTCCCTGCCGGAACAAAGTAGCCCCCTGTTTAAATTTGAGAATACCAGACGATGCGCCACCTTTTAATACCCTGAGCGGCATCAGCGACGACAAAAACAGGGCCGGATAACTACCCGCTACCAAGCCGGTCAGAACGGCCAGACTGAGGAGTGTGAGCACAAATTGGGGGTCAGTAAACTGAATCGAAATGTGCTTTTGGGTAAAATTATTGAATGTTGGCAGAAACAGCCATACCACGATAAGCGTCAGAACAAATGCCAATAAGGTAATCAGGAAAGCTTCACCCAGGAATTGTCCGGCCAAAGTGTACCTGCCCGCCCCTACCACTTTCCGGATACCGACTTCTTTAGCCCGCTTTGCCGACCGGGCCGTAGCCAGGTTCATAAAATTGACGCACGCAATCAGCAGAATGACAATGGCGACAACGGTAAACAGCCTGACATAGTCAATCCGGCCACCGTCCTGCTGTCCGTTGGTAAAGTTCGAATACAGATAAGAGTCTCCGTAGTTCTGCAGGAACAGCGTTACGTTTGAGTTCTTGTCTTTGGCCTTTACGAAATTGGCAATCTTGGCGTCAACTTTCTCCGCCGACGCTTCGGGCTGTAACCGGACAAACGTCAACGGAGCGTTGTTGCCCCATTCTTTTGCCCATTCGTTCTTCTGGAGAAAATGCTGGTACGGCACCAGGAAATCAAACGTCAGCGACGACTTCTCCGGAATATCGGTGAAGACCCCGCTAACCAGCACATCGACTACATTGTCGATACGCAGCACCCGGCCTACGGGGTTTTCGTTGCCAAAGTATTTTCTGGCCAGACTTTCGGAGATAACCAGCTTACCGGGTTCGCTCAGAACGGAGGTAGCATCGCCATAAAGCAGTGGAAAGCTGAATACCTCAAAAAACTCCGGCGTAGCAAACCGCCCTGTAGCCCGGCCAGACACACTTCCGGCGGTCAGCAGCATAGGAACCTCCCAGGTGATTTCCGCAGCCTTATCGACCTCCGGCACTTCTTTTTTCAGGCTCTCGGCCAGCAGACCTGGTGTAGAGTTTGTTACCTCAATCTGCCCTGAATACTGCTGCTGCTCCATCACCCGGAACAAACGGTCGCCGTTGGCGTGAAACCGGTCGATGCTCCGTTCATCCTGAATCCAAAGAAAAATAAGCAGGCTACAGGCCAGACCCAAAGCCAGCCCTACGATATTAATCGCGCTGAATACTTTGTTTTTGAAGAGGTTGCGAACCGCAATGGTGAGGTAGTTGCGTAGCATAGTTTTACAGGTTGCAGTAGGCAGTTCTCAGTCGGCAGTGGGCGGTTGGCAGTAGGCAGAAAATAGAGCCGGAAGGTGCTCACTCAAGTCTGTCAACTGCTTACTGCCCACTACTTACTCAGTCCTTAAACTCTTCACCGGGTTCATCAAGGCTGCTTTTATGCTTTGGAAGCTGATGGTAAAGAGAGCAATTGCTACTGCCAGCACCCCAGCCAGGACAAATACCCACCAGGGAATACCTGACTGATAGGCAAAGTCCTGCATCCATTTATCCATGGCATACCAGGCAATGGGCGAGGCTATGACAATGGCAACCAGGACCAGCTTCAGGAAATCCTTCGAGAACAGAGCGACAATATCAACCATTGAGGCTCCCAGCACTTTCCGTACACCAATTTCCTTGGTCCGCTGCTCGGCCATGAACATGGAGAGACCAAACAGACCCAGGCAGGAGATGAAGATGGCGATACCGGCGAAGATACCGAACAGGGTCTGCTGCGTCTGCTCACGAGCGTACAACTGGCCAAACCGCTGGTCGAGAAACTCGTAAGCGAACGGACGCTCGGGGTAGTTTTTCTTCCAGATGGATTCGATATGAGCCAGCGCGTTCGGCAGGTTCTTACCGGCTACGTGAATCGATGCCCAGAATAGCCGCTGCGGGTCGAGGAACATCACAATAGGCGCTACCGTCTGGTGTAGTGACTCAAAATGGTAATCTTTGGTCACACCGATAATCTGCCCGCGGTCCCGGCCGTAGCCAAACTGTTTGCCTATGGCGTCATTCGGGTCTTTCCAGCCGAGCATTCGTACGGCGGTTTCATTCAGAATGAAGGCCGTTGAGTCATCGGTAGGAAATTCGCGGGAGAAGTTGCGTCCGGCCGCCATCTCAATCTGGTACGTCGGGATAAACTCGTAGTCTATCGTTAACGCTTTGATACCAATATCAGTAGGAGCCATGGTATCCCCTTTGGATACGTAAGCGTCCCAGGAGTCCAGTAACCGCCCGGACGGAATACGGGACGAGCGGGCTACATCATTGATGGCACTGCTTCGTTTAAACTCCTGTTTGAGGGCATCATAATCCCGGGCAGAATCAGCCCCCATGCGCAGCAGCACAATTTGGTCCTTCTGGTAGCCAAGTTTATAGTTTTGGATGTACTTCATCTGATTGTACACTACCGCCGTACTGATGATGAGTGCCACCGCAATGGCAAACTGGGTAACCACCAGCGTCTGCCTCAGCCGCCCATTGCGCATGGAAGAGGCTACCTTCCCTTTCAGCACACTGATCGGCTGGAAGGAGGTCAGGAAGAAGGCCGGATAACTACCTGCTACCAAACCGGTTACCAGTGTAATGGCAATCAGAGTGAGCAAAAATATCGGGTCGGCCAGTGAGCCGATGGTCAGTTGCTTCTGGGTAAAGTCGTTGAGGAAGGGCAGGAAAATAAGGACTAATAGCATGGCGATTACCAGCGCAATGGAGACCAGCAGCAGTGATTCGCTCAGAAACTGCCCCACCAACTGGTTGCGAACCGCACCGACAACCTTCCGCATTCCCACCTCTTTCGCCCGCGACGACGAACGCGCCGTTGCCAGGTTCATGTAGTTAATGCAGGCAATCAGCAGGATAAAAAGCCCAATCGCCGAGAACAGGTACACGTACTGAATATCCCCGTTCGGCTCAATCTCCGAATCCAACTGCGAATGCAGATGAATATCGGTCAGTTTCATCAAATTCAGTATCGAATACGAGGAGGCTTTGATGTTCTGATAAGGCGGAATGTGCCGGTCCTGAAACGCCGGAAAAGCTTTCTCCAGCCGGCTGATGTCATAATTCGGCGGAGCCAGGATAAAGGTAGAGAATGAGTTATTGCCCCAGTTGCTGCGCAGCCCTTCAGCTCCGTAAATCCGATTGTCGTTAAGGGTTGAAAAGGAAACCAGAAAATTCGGGTGGAAATGCGACTGATCCGGCAGCGCTTCAAAAACACCCGTCACGGTAAGGTCAAACTGACTGTCCAGGCGAACGGTCTTACCTATAGGATTTTCTTTGCCGAAATACTTCTCCGCCATCGGCCGGGAGAACATGATGGAGAACGGGTTCACCAGGGCTTTGTCGGGATTACCGCTAAGCACGTTGAACGTAAATACCCTGAATACGTTCTCTTCAGCCAGAAAAATATTCTCTTCATTAAACGAATGTTCGCCGTGGCGAATTAACGCATTGTATTCATACAGTCGGGTGACCTGCTCCAGTTCCGGGAAGTCCTGCCGGATAAGCGAGCCAAAGGGGGGAGCCGCATGACCCAGTTTAAGGGATTCGGTCCCGTCTTTAGACAAAAACGTCCGGGCTACCCGGTAAATGCGGTCAGCATTTTTATGATGGCGGTCGTAGCTCAGCTCATCCTGTACGTATAAGGCGATCAGCAGGAAACACGCCAGACCAATCGCTACCCCCACAATGTTGATAAAGCTGAAGGACTTGTGCTTGACCAGGTTCCGGAAGGCAATTTTCAGGTAATTACGGAGCATGAGATAAGGTGTGAGAGGGTGAATGAGTGAATGAGCGAAAGAGTGAATGATTAAGGGTTCGCACTTTCACTCATTCTTTCAAAGACACAGCTGTTTCACGAATGTTGCTCAATACCTATGCCACCAGTTAAAATTTGCTTTTTCACCGGTGGTAATACTGAAAATCAGGTAATACCTGTCCGAATACGGACAAACTATTGTCCGGTAGTGAACAGGAAAAAATGCTCATTTGACAACAAATTCCACCCGCCGATTTCTGGCCCGCTGGTCTTCCGTAGCATTGTCGGTGACCGGGCGGGTGCTGCCGTATCCTTTCGCATCCAGGCGGTTCGCATCAATACCGTGCCGGCTCAGGTAATTGGCGACTACTTTGGCGCGGTATTCCGAGAGCGTCAGGTTCAGGCGCGGGTCGCCCACATTGTCGGTATGGCCGCTGATCTCAATCTGGTAGACAGGGTATTTCTTCAGGGTCTTCACCAGCTTATCCAGTTCCGTGTAGGACTCCGGTAGCAGGTGGTACTGGCTTTGTTCAAAAAAGACATTCCGCAGCACCACCGCTTCTCCGGCTTTCAGGCCCTCAAAGGTTTCGGATACGGCTGGCGGGGCAACCGGTTTTACCGTAACCGAGTCAGTTTTTCTGGGCGGTTGAGAGGCTTGCACTTTCGGGGCGGGCAGGCTGGGACGACTGGTACGGCCTGCAACTTTAGCCGGTAATGGCCCCGGCGTTGTGGTTTTAGCGGGGGGTGCTGAATCAGTAGTCCGGGCAACAGCCGGTTTGGGTGGCGCAAACTTGGGCTGGAACAGGTATTTGGCCGGAATCAAAGAACCCGGCTTGCCTGACATCAACCTTGTTAGCCTATTGTCTTCAGGAGTTGTCCAGTATATTTTAATCTCTCCCTCCAGCATATCGTTGAAATAATCGATGCGCAGGTCGTAATACTGCCCCGCTGTCAGGATGATGCTGCCGGTAAACGTTTTGGAATCATTTAACTCCCAGTCGTCAATCACCATTTTTCCCCCAACCCACAGTCGAATGCCGTCGTCTACCTCTGCCGTGAAAGTATACTTTCCCGAAGCGGGTGCGTATAACTTCCCGGTCCAGCGGACCGAAAAATAGGACGCAGGCATACCGGGTCCCGGCGGCTGATCAAACCAGCCGAAATCAATTGTCGGGTCAATTCGGGTGAAGACTTTCTTCTCGTAATGCCGGCCGCTGTAATACTCGCCGAGCAATCCCCGGCCGCTCACCGCAGCCTGCTGGCCCTGGACATCATACGTCAACGCCAGACAGGCCGCCAGCCAAAGCAGTTGCCACCTGACCATACTTTTCAAATTTGAGTGTGAATAGAAACGTTACCGAATATACGGGGTCAATGCGTACCCTGCCTTGGTTTGGTATGAACGGTTGTGTGGGTGAAAAAGAAGGTTGGATAGCGTGATAAAGAGGAGCGTAAGGGCTGTTACCGCACCACAAACTCTACCCGTCGGTTCCTGGCCCGTTCGCTTTCCACGGTATTGTCGGCAATCGGCCGGGTACCACCATAGCCTTTGGTTTCCAGACGGTCGGAGGTAATGCCGTTGCGGATAAGGTAGGTGGCAACGACTTTGGCGCGGTTCTCCGAGAGGGCCTGGTTCAGGCGCGGGTCCCCTATATTGTCGGTATGCCCTACAATATCGATCCGGAGTGATGGCTGATCTTTCAGCGTCTGCACCAGTTTGTTTAACTCGGTAGAAGACTCTGGCAGCAGCACATATTTGCTCTGTTCAAAGAACACATTTTTGAGGATGACCGCTTCGCCCTTTACCAGATTCGTGAACACGGCCGGAGCCTTCACGACGGGCGTCGCCACTGCTACCCGGCCCGTTGATTTCAAGGTTGTGACATTTGGCTTTTTCGCAGGTGGAAACGCTTTCGGATTTGCTGCCGGTTTGGCGGTTACCACGGTGGGGACGAGCGTTGCTGCTCTGGCTGAGGATTTAGCCGACGTAATGGTTGCCTGCGGCTGGGCGGTAACGGGACCGGCCGCAACCGGTTTGCTGAAGAGGTATTGCGTCGGAATGGTTTTGTACGGTTTGCTCGTGTAACCGAACAGATTCTCTTTACGGTCCTGAGGGGTCTCCCAGTAGACAAAGATGATGCTTCCCTTCCAGTCGTTGTAATATTCGACTTTCAGGTCGTAGTAGTGCTTCGCCTGGAGCGTGATCTCTCCAACAAACTGCGTATCGTCCTGTTTGCGCCACTCGTCAATTACCCGCTTGCCGCCTACCCAGACCCGGACGCCATCATCCACGGTAGCGCTGAACCGGTATTTGCCCGTTGTGGGCGCGTAGAGCTTTCCTGTCCATCGCACCGAGAAATACTCTCGCTGCACGCCCGGTGCCGGGTATCGCCAGTTCCAGTCGAAGCTGACCTGCGGGTCGGTGCGGGTGTAGGCTTTCTGTTCAAAGTTGGGGCCGTTGAAGTATTCTCCTTTCAGGCCATTTCCTGTCTGCGCCAGCGCCAGACTTCCTGCCATGGACAAGCCGGCTACCACTATCGTTCGTAACACACTCATAGGACCGTCCGGTTTTACTATAAGAAAGTTACGAACAGCAGCCGGTAATCCGGGACCGCTGAATAAGGTTACGTTTGTAGCCGGCAAAGGGCTTTCAAGCGACAAGTATAGCCTGTCGAAAACATAAGGTGGGGACTTGATGGTTTCATTAGTCAACCAACTCGTATATACGTTCGCCTGCATGTCTGATTTACTTCGTCTGGAACTGACAACCCCGGTGATTGACCACCGGCCGGTTTTCGTTTCCGGTAATTTCTGCGACTGGCATCCCCATGCGGAGCCGTTGCAAATGCAACCTATGGAGCCGGGCCGCTATGTTCTCGAGTTTCCTGCTGACCACCCATTACCTGACATCATCGAGTATAAATACAACCGGGGCGGCTGGGACCATGTTGAACTGGATGCTTCCGGTGAAGGCGTACCCAACCGGATACTTACACTCCATCGGGGTACGCAAAGCGATTTTGTCCCGCATTGGCGCTGGTACGGCCATACCTTCAATCCGGCCTTTCTGCCGAAGATTGAACTGATCAGTGACGATTTCCACCTGCCGCAACTGGATACCACCCGGCGGATACAGGTGCTGCTGCCGCACGACTACCAGACAACCAACAAGCATTACCCGGTATTGTACCTGCACGACGGGCAGAATCTCTGCGGGGAAGGTAGTGAGTTCGGCTGCTGGGAGGTAGATAACAAATTGGCGCTACTGGCCTCCCGGCATCGCCACGAAGTTATTCTCGTAACCATCGACCACGGTGCCGAAGAACGCATCCGGGACTATACCCTGCACCGGACAAGGGCCGGACAAGGCCGGGGCCGGCAATATCTGGAATTTATTGTGCAGTCGCTGAAGCCGTTTATCGATACGCATTTCCGTACCATACCCGACGCCGGGCATACGGGTATGGGCGGCAGTTCCCTGGGCGGCCTGATCAGCATCTATGCCGGTATTATGTTCCCGGAAGTGTTCGGACGGCTGATGATCTTTTCGCCCGCGCTCTGGATTTCGCCTAAAATCTACTTCGATGCCATTAAATTTGCCGCACCGGTACCCATGAAAGTGTATGCCTATGGGGGTGGAGCCGAATCGTCGTACATGGTGCCCAACCTGCAGCGCTTTAATGATGCCCTGCTGCGGCAGCACTATGGCGGCCTGAGCATCGATCTCCACGTGTCTATTGACCCGGAAGGCACGCACCAGGAAGCCCACTGGAGCCGGGAATTCCCGAAAGCCGTAGAATGGCTGTTCTATTAACAACATTACCCTACATCCATGCATATACAAATAGCTTCCGCCCAATCCGTAACCCCGGACGCCCTTATTATCCCGGTTGTTCAAACCGATGCCTTAGCCGAAACGCTGGTTGCTATAGGCGAAAAAACGGGGGTGCCGCCTTCTGTCCTGAACACAGACTTCAAAGCCGAAGCCAGAGAAGTATTGCCCCTCTACCATCCCGATGGCCGGAAGACTTACCTGCTGGGACTGGGAAAAACACCCGGTTCCATGGACTGGCTGCGGGCGTTCCGGGAGTTATTTTTTAAACAGAAGGGCAAGTTGCCGCAGCAGGTGGGTATTGACCTGACCAGCTTTGGGGCTGACGTACTGGAATCGGTGGTGCTGGGTGTTCGCGGGGGCGGCTATGATCTGCGGCTGTATCAGACGGAGAAAACCGATACGTCGGCGTTTTTCTCGGATGAGGGCCAGTTAAGTCTGCTGGTTGGGGATTTGCAGCAGCATGACGCTCAGGAACTGGTGACCCGGGCCGAAGCCCTGGCCGCTACCCAACTCGACATGATGACCCTGATGAATGCGCCATCGAACTACATGAACCCGGAACTACTGGGCGAATGGGCTATGGCATCGGGAGAGCAGCATGGCTACTCGGTAACGGTACTGCACCAGGACGAACTGGAGCAACAGGGATTGGATGCCCTGCTGAGCGTCAACAAAGGCAGTGACCTGCCGCCTGTGCTCATTGTTGCCGAGTACAAACCAGCCGGCAAGGGTATTGTGAAAACGGTGGGACTGGTTGGGAAGGGCGTAACGTTCGACACGGGCGGTATTTCAATAAAGCCCTCCGCTAATATGCACCTGATGAAGAGTGATATGGGCGGGGCTGCGGCCGTGCTGGGTACCGTCGAAGCGGCCGCCAAACTCAAGCTGCCTGTTCACCTGATTGGCATTGTCCCGGCTACGGAAAATATGGTCGACGGCAGCGCAACCAAACCGGGCGATGTGATTGGCTCCTACCTGGGCAAAACCATCGAAGTAATTGACACCGACGCTGAGGGCCGTATTATTCTGGCCGATGGCCTGGGGTATATGGTCCGCAACTACCAGCCCGAAATCCTGATTGACCTGGCTACGCTGACGGGTAGCGTCATTGCCGCCCTGGGCTATCATGCTGCCGGTTTATTCACCCAGGACGACGAACTGGCCACGAAGCTGATCCAGGCGGGTGACCGCACCGGCGAACGGCTGTGGCGGATGCCGCTCTGGGATGTCTACAAAGAAGATATTAAGTCGGACGTAGCCGACCTGAAAAACTTCAGCGGAAAGCCCATTGCCGGCTCCATCAGTGCTGCCAAGTTTCTGGAGGTATTTACCGAAAATCACCCCAAATGGGCGCACCTGGACATTGCCGGGATGGCCTTTGCCGATACGGAGTACGGTTCACAGAAGAACGCAACGGCCTATGGTGTACGGCTGCTCATTGATTTTCTGCGAAATCTTTAGGTATTTGGACGCTATGTACCCCTCAGCCATTATAACCCTGTACCCTGCATGAGCCAATTGACTTTCCTGTGTATATCCACTTTCTTCAAAGGAGAACTTTTCTTAAAAGCGTGTAAAGAATTGGGCAGTACGGTTTACCTGCTCACTGTCGAGAAGCTGCGCAACCATCCGTGGCCCCACGAAGCTATCGACGAAACCTTTTACCTGCCCAATGAACTGAATACAAGCGAGAATCTGGAGCTGATGCTGAAGGGACTGGCGCATATGATGCGTTCGCGCCGGATTGACCGGGTGGTGGCGCTGGATGACTTTGACGTGGAGAAAGCCGCCCTGGTGCGCGAAACGTTCCGGATCGATGGCATGGGGCTGACCACCTCCCGCTATTTCCGCGATAAGCTGGCGATGCGGATACGGGCGAAGTCGGCAGGGATTCGGGTACCTTCTTTCAGTAGTCTGTTTCACGATGAAAGCATCACGCAGTTCCTCCGATCGACGGAAGCGCCGTGGCTGATCAAGCCCCGCTCCGAAGCGTCGGCTACCGGTATCCGGAAAGTACACTCGCTCGAAGAAGCTTGGGACGCTATTCACGCGCTGGGCGAGTTGCGTCATAACTACCTCATTGAACAGTTTAAACCGGGTAGGGTGTACCATGTCGATTCGCTCTCGCTCGATTGCAATGTCATTTTCACCCGCTCCAGTCAGTATCTGGCTACGCCCATGGAGGTAGCGCACGGGGGTGGGGTATTTCGTACGGTGGTTATGTCGCACGATGGGCTGGAAACCCACGCCCTGCAACAACTGAACCAGCAGGTGCTGAAAGCGTTTGGGATGCGGTACAGTGCTTCCCACTCCGAATACATCAAAGGCGACCACGACGGCGAGCTGTATTTTCTGGAGACCTCCTCCCGCGTCGGTGGCGCGCATATTGCCGAAATGGTCGAAGCCGCTTCGGGTATCAACCTATGGCGCGAATGGGCCCGGCTCGAAACGGCCGTAGCCCGTAATCTGTCTTACCAACTCCCCGAGGAGCAGTACCTCTACGCCGGGCTGATTGTATCGCTGGCCCGCCAGGAGTGGCCTGATCTGTCTGTGTTTACCGAGCCGGAAATCTGGTGGCGCATGCACAAGGAGCACCATGTCGGCCTTATCGTCCGCTCCAGCGACCGCAACCACATCCTGAACCTGCTGGACGACTATATGCAGCGCATCTTCAGCGAGTTCCATGCCAGCGCCCCGGTGCCGGAACGGCCGACGAATTGAGTAGGCAGTGGGCAGTTTGCAGCGGCCGGCGCTCCGGTAGGCAGGCTTGCGGAGCAACATGGCGGCTATCTTTTCTGCCTACTGAGAACTCCCCACTGCCTACTCCACCTGCAAACTCTTCACCGGATTCATCAGCGCAGCCTTTAGCACCTGAAGGCTTACCACGATACTGGTCAGACAGGCCAGCAGCAGGGCGACCTGCACGAACGGTAAGCCGTTGATGGGCGTATGGTAGGCGTAATCAGATAGCCAGCCGGTTAGTACCCAATAGGCCAGTGGCCAGGCTACGGCATTGGCGATGAGCATTACCCAGGCGTACTCTTTCAGAAACAGCAGGAGGATACCCGGCACCGACGCACCCAGCACTTTACGGATTCCTATTTCCTTGATCCGGCGGGCCACACTTAAGGAAACCAGACCAATTACCCCCAGCACCACAATAAGCAGGGCCAGCCCCGTGGCGGTGTAGGCTGCTTTCTCCAACTGCAGCTCCGTCTGGTAGAGTTTCTGAAGGGTCTGGTCCATAAAGGCATAGTCAAACGGGGCTTCGGGGAAAAGTTCACGCCATTTCCGCTCAATACCAGCAATGGTCTGGCGGGTGTTGCCCGGAGCCAGTTTAAACGAGAAGAAGCGGTAAATGGGCCGATTTTGAACATGAAAGATGGCAAGGGGTCGCACCGCATTGTGCATGGTACCAAACAGGAAATCGCTGACAACTCCCCGAACCTGAAACGGTTGCGAAACACCCTTTAGGCGTATCTGTTGCCCAACGGCAGCCTCGGGGGTTTGGTAGCCCAGTGCCCTGGCAGCCGCTTCGTTCAGCACAATACTGGTTGAGTCGTAACCACCCTGACCGTAGTGGAAATACCGGCCACCCTGCAGCGCAATTTGGTAGGTTTGGGCAAAATATTCGTCCGTAGCCATCATACTTACCGGCACCGCCTGCGTCGAATCCCGACCGGCCGGGTATAGATTCCCATTATTGCCGACGTTTCCGTTGGGTATCTCGAAGGATAAACTAGCCGAGGAGATGCCCGGCAGACGAGCAAACTGGTCGCGGGCGGCTTCCATCCGGGCCACCCCCGCTACCGACCAGTTGCGCGGCAGCGACGAGACCGTCAGCACAGCTTCTTTCTCAAAACCAAGATCGGTATCGAAAAAATAGGTAATCTGCCGGGACACGACCAGGGCCCCTACAAATACAAAGACGGCCATGGTAAACTGCACAGTAACCAGCAATCGACGGAAGTATACCCCCTCCTTTACCGATCTGGCCTTACCTTTCAGCGAATCAACCGACGGGTAGGCCGACAGATGAAGCGCCGGGTACCCACCCGCCAGTCCACCAATCACCAGGATACCCAATAGCAGGAGCCAGCCGTAGCGCCAGGGTAAGTTAATCAGCGACATAATGGACTTACCAACAACATCCTGAAACACCGGCCGGAACAGCACATACAGCCCAACCGACAACACAGCCGCCAGGGTAGTCAGCACCAGGGCTTCGGTCAGAAACTGACTAATCAGTTGACGCCGTAGACCACCCAATACTTTACGGACACCGATCTCGCGCAGCCGCGATGCCGAACTGCCCATGGCGATGTTGACAAAGTTGATGACGGCCATTAGCAGGACAAACAGGCCCACGGCTGTGAGCGTTACCAGCATCTTCCGGACCAGTCCATTATTGCTCTGAAGATAATAGTCGGTAAGGGGCGTAACGTAAGCCGTCAGGTTTTGCCGGATTTCGGCGGGCGCATTCGTCGCAATCAGGTAGGCGAGGGGCTGTTCCAGTTGCTGCGGACGCACACCCGGCTGTAGTTCTACATACGTAACAATGTAGGGGTTTTGCCAGGAGCGCAAATCCCCTCCGAAATACGGTAGGGCACCGGTACCCATAAAGACCTCATTATCTTCCGGCAGCAGTTGTGATACGGAGTTCGGCGGGAGCGGCTTCAGTACGCCTGTTACCAGAAACGTCTGATTACCCGACTGCGGAGTCTCTACCGTCAGCGTCTGGTTCAAGACATCATCCGTACCAAACAGCTTCAGCGCTTTGGCAGCTGTGATAACAATGGCATTGGGGCCGGTCAGGGCAGTCCGCGGATTCCCGTGCAGCAGGTCAAAGCCAAACATGGTCAGCAACGTTGAGTCGCCGATCTGAATCGACTCCCGGAAATGGTTGCTGCCCCTGGAGAGGGTAGCGCTGACGCCGTGAAACCGGTAGACATTGGCCACCAGCGAGGGGTATTTCTCCTTCAGCGCCGGCCCGATAGGGGCCAGCGTGGTAATGTTCATACTCCTGTTGTCTGCTTTCCACTGGCTCTGGACCAGGCACTGCCGGGATGCGTTTCGCAACGAGCGGTTCACCTGAAACTCACCCCAGCTATAGCTGCCGATCAGCAGGGTAAAAGTGAGGCCCACGGCCAGACCAAGAATATTGAGCAGCGAATAGAACTTGCGCCGGAGCAGGTTCCGCCAGGCAATTTTGAGGTAGTTCTGAATCATAAACGTCTATCTCTCGATTTGGTCGTCAAGATACAGACAGAGTTAGTGCCCAGGCTGTTAATAATTGTTAAGCTTCAAAAATTACCGTTGAACTCGCTCCCCGTTTTTAAATCTTTCAGGGTAAAGAAGTTGACCTGCCCAATTCCTGCAAATCTGATACTGACCCCATAGACCCGCTTCAGTGGTTTTTGATACCGGCCTTCATACACCTTCCGGTCATTGATAAAAAGCTGAGCGCGCTGATCCAGAACCCGAAGCTTCAACGTTCCGCCAGTGCGCAGGTCGGCTCCCAGAAATCGCAGATCATCCTGTTCGCCGGTTTTGAGTTGTTCTGACAAATTAAGCTTGGTCCAGTACTCACAACCGGGTTTCATCACATGGAATGAATGATTGGACGACTCACCATTCACCGTAATACTCACCTGCGAACAACGCACGCCGGTTCGCGTGGGTGAGGTTACAACCCCCGTGGTGAGTTCGAAGTTATCGCCGTCGATAGGTGTGACCTGGGTATTAGCAAACTCAATAAAAAAGGTGCGGTTCGTGTCGACACCCGCCTGAGCCGCTTCGCCGGCGCTGATGCTCCGCTGCCCGCCGAGAAACAGATTCTTTCGTTCGATGGGGTAAACCCGCGACGTATCGTACATCATGTAGGCAGTGGCCGCCCAGCCGTTGGTAGGCAGGTAGACCGTGGCCGTATCGAGCAGAGCCGTACCCTGGCGCAGCACCGCAAAGTACCGCCCCGGCATCTCGTAGTAGTGATTGTGCCGGCGATTTTTCAGCGCTACCGGTTTATGACGGCCATCACCAAAATCGATGGTAAAAGGAGGTAATTGATCGGCCGGCTGGGTGAACCCCAAAACGTCAAAATTGGCCGAATGGGGGTTTTCGCCCACTGGATTTTTACACACCAGCTGCACCCGATTAGTCGAAATCGTATCGGAGAGAAGGGTTTCAGGCAGCAGCAAGGCAACGGCTGTCAGCATCAGGGCGACCAGCATAGTCAGCCAAAGCCATCTTTTTGGAGCTGGTTTTGTTTGGCGGGGTGACTGACGGAGATCCTCGGCAACCAGGCCAATCTCCGGCTGCCCGTCAGGATTAACGGACGGGCTTTCGTAATCGGCCCTTACCGAAGTTGCCTCCACAAAGCTCTCCCAGTCGGAGTAGCCCACATAACTGGCCAGCGCGTTGCGGGTTGCCTTTTGCGGGTAATAGCGGGAGTCTGTCTTGATTTTACCGAATATTCGTTTCAGGGTATTCGGGCTAATCCGAACGCTGGTCTTCCGATAAAGTATATTACTTAGCTGAATATAGTCACTGTTGGTCCAGGCAGCCCGGTCCGGTTTGCCATAGCCTTCACTTACCTGCTGACAACAATGCTCCAGGTGATAGTAGAAGCTAATTTTCTCCTGTCCGTTCTCTGCAATCATAATTCCACAACTATCTATAAATCAGCAGACTACCTTGTTCATAATTTTGGTTAATCAAATGGTCAAACCACTCTGAGGGATCATCGCATAATGCAAATTTATATTTGCTTACTGAAAATATCCTCACGTTTTTAACGATAAACCCGGCTGCGATCCCATGAATATCGGAAAAATTATGCGACAAAAATACATATTGTTTTGGGGGCTGTTGCTAGGCTGGCTCCCGGCGGTGCTGGCACAGACGCGCCAGATCAGTGGCAAGGTCACCGACGAGACCGCCAACGGTTTGCCCGGCGTCAGTATCGTTGTCAAAGGAACGCAGCGGGGCACCGTCACCGATGCCAATGGCGTGTTTAAACTGACGATTCCCGATTCCCCTTCGGTCGTACTGACATTCTCGTTTGTGGGCTACAGAAGTCAGGACATCAACGTTGAGGGGCAGACAACCCTTAACGTGAATCTGCAACCCGATCAGAACTCGCTGGAGGAAGTTGTAGTGGTCGGGTATGGTACGCAGAAGAAAAAGGACCTGACCGGAGCCGTTACTACCATTGATGCCAAAGACGTTGGCGGCCGGCAAACCGTTCAGATATCGGAGGCACTGCAGGGCAGCATTGCGGGGGTATCGGTTACCCGCTCCAGCGGAGCACCCGGTGCCGGAGCCAACATCCTCATCCGGGGTATTACTACTCTGGGTACCAATAGCCCGCTGATTATTGTTGATGGCGTGCCGGTGAACAGCATTGACAACGTGAATCCCAACGATGTCGAAAACATCACGGTGCTGAAAGATGCCGCGTCGGCGGCCATCTACGGGTCACGTGGAGCCGCTGGTGTGGTACTCGTGACCACCAAGCGTGCCCGCGAAGGGCAAAGCAGTTTTGAATACAACGCTGAATACGGCGTGCAGAAGCCTACCGCCTTGCCCGCTTATGCCAGCGCACCGGAGTACATGCGGCTGTTTAACGAGCAGGCTACCAACGATGGCTCGTCGACCGGGCCGTATTCGCAGGACTTCATCGATAACTTTGAACGGTACAATCGCGAGAAGCCCGATGTGTTTCCGTTTGCCAATACGGATTGGCAGAAAACGGTAATGACGCGGGCAACCGCTCCCCGCGTTCGGCACGACCTGGTGTTTACGATGGGTACCAATAAAATCAAAACTAAGGCGTCGCTGGGCTACACAAAATCAGGGGCTTTTTATGATAATTACACCTACGAACGCTACCTGTTCCGGGTAAACAACGACCTGCAGATTAACCCTAAACTGGGCGTGAATCTGGATCTGGCTTACAAGCGCACGAGTACGGTTGCCCCCGTTGTTAACCCAATTTACGAGGCACGGGTCATGCCGCCCATTTACGACGATTTTTACACTAACGGGCAATATGCGCTGGCCAAAGATGGTCGGAATCCTATTGCTCAACTGAACGAAGGAGGTACCAGCAACGGCACGTTTAACCAGTTGCTGGGACGACTGGCCTTTACGTTCAAACCTGTTGACGGTCTGACGCTCACGGCGCTGATTTCGCCCACCATCGATCTGGACAAATCCAAAGCTTTCTCGAAGCGCATTGCGTTTACCAACCCGGACGGCAGCGCCAGCTCGTTCAGCAACCAGCCCCGAACCATACTGACGGAGGGCCGGTTCGAAAATCTGATGCTGACCGGGCAGCTACTCGCTAATTATACCCGTGATTTGGCCGGTGGGCACAACATTGATGTGCTGGGCGGCTACGAAGAAATTTATTCCCGAAACGAGTCATTGTCGGCCTCCCGGAGCGGCTTTGCGCTGAACAGTTTTCCCTACCTCAACGCCGGTTCGCTGGAACTGCGCGATAATGCCGGTAGCGCCAGTGAAGTAGCCCTCCGGTCGGTTTTTGGGCGGGTAAAATACGATTTCAAAAACAAGTACTACATCCAGGGAAACCTCCGGTACGATCAGTCGTCGCGGTTTAACCGCCAGTACCGCGACGCGCTATTTCCTTCCGTTTCGGTGGGGTGGACGCTGTCGGAAGAGAATTTCCTGCGTGACAACCCCTGGCTTTCGTTCCTCAAACTACGGAGTTCGTACGGGGTGGTAGGCAACGAGCGGATTGGCAGTTATCCCTACCAGGCGACCATCAGCTTCAGCAACGCCCTCTTTTACCAGAATGGCGTGGTGGTTCCGCTGAACGGCGGTGGCCAGGTCGACTATGCTGTGGAGAATATCTCCTGGGAAACTACGCGTACAACGGATGTGGGTCTGGACGCGGCCTTCTTCAAAAACCGGCTCACGCTTGCCGCCGATTATTACCAGAAACGCACGTATGATATTCTGCTGGCGCTGGATATTCCGCTGTATCTGGGGTATGAACGCCCGCAGCAAAACGCTGGTACCCTCGACGTGAAGGGATGGGAACTGGAAACCAGCTGGCGCGACCGGATTGGCAAGGTAAACTACTCGGTTGCTTTCAACCTGTCGGATGCCCGGTCGAAAATCATTGACATGAAAGGGACCCAGATTTTGGGTAGCCTGTCTACCTTCAAAGGCAGCGAGTACAATGAATGGTTCGGTTACCGCTCGGCCGGTTTGTACCAGACCCTGGACGAAGCCAATAACTCGCCCCGGCTAAACACCAACGTTACGGCCGGCGATGTGCGCTACGTGGATACCAACAACGACGGCAAAATTACCCCCGATGACCGGGTGCTGCTGGGCGGTTCGCTGCCCCGGTATCTGTACGGCAGCACCCTGCGGTTCGACTACAATGGCTTCGATTTTGGGCTGGTCATGCAGGGCGTCGGCAAAAAGCTGAGCCGCCTGCCCGACGAGGTTGTCCGACCTTTTGCGGAGGCTTTCGGGAATGTGCCGGCGGAGCTGATCGGTCGGTTCTGGAGTAAAACCAACACGGCCGAACAGAACCTGCAGGCCCGCTACCCCCGGCTTTCGACCCGGTCGCTGGGCGCTAACTACGAATCTTCCGATTTCTGGTTAATCAGCGGGGCCTATTTCCGGGTGAAAAACGTAACGCTGGGCTATACACTTCGCCCCAATTGGATTAAGCGCGTTGGTCTGCAATCGACACGGGTTTATGTGTCGGCCAACGATGTGTTTGCGCTGCACAAGTTTCCCAGCTACTGGGACCCTGAAGTAGGCAACTCGTCCTATCCAATTGTAACGACCTTGCTGGCCGGCGTTACCCTGCGGTTTTAAGTGTATTCCTGAACAGCCTAACTGGTTTTAGATCATGAAAAATATACCTTTTATACTCCTGCTGACGGCCAGCGTTACGGCCTGCAATACGCTGGACCTCAACCCACTTTCTGAACCGTCAACGGCCACCTTCTATTCGAATCAAACCGAACTCGAACTGGCCGTGAATGATCTGTACCGACTCGATTTCTGGGGGAACGACAACGAACAGTTTACCGATAACTACTGGCATCGAGGGCAATTGGGCAATGCCGTTACCTTTGGTACCATGAATGCCGAAGATGCAACCGCGCAGGCTTACTGGACGGCCTGCTACAAAGCCATTGCGCGGGCCAACTCCTTCCTGGCCAACAAAGACCGGGCGGCTGTCAATACCCCTGCGCCGGTTATAACCCGGCTGGAGGCCGAGATGCGGCTGATTCGGGCTTACCAGTATGCCCGGCTCATTACCCACTTTGGCGATGTACCGCTCATCACGCAGCCCATCCTGTTGGAAGAATCGTACAGCGTTACCCGAACGAATCAGACTGAAGTGCTCAAATTCATCTTTGAGGAACTCGATTTTGCCAGCGCCAACCTGCCGCAATCGTACGCAGGCTCGGCCGTAAAACGACTCACCAAAGGGGCCGCGCTGGCGGTTAAGGCCCGCACGGCACTTTACACGGGCAACTGGGCCGTTGCCCGCGATGCCGCCCAGGCCATTATGCAGTTTACGGGCCCCGGTGCCTACAGCCTGCACCCCAATTACGCCCAGCTCTTTCTGAAGGCTGGCGAAACGAGTAGCGAACTTATCATCAGCGTTCCCCGCGACGAAGCGCAGAAAGTCTTTACGTCGGGCACCGGTGTTCGGGATCAGCTGCCCCGTACGACAGGTGGTTTTGGGGCTCAGATTCCGACTCGCTCCATGGTGGATGCCTACGAAAGCCGCGACGGGAAGCCTATCGACGAGTCGCCGTTGTACAACCCCAAAGAGCCGTTTAAGAACCGGGACCCGCGCCTGACGGCCAGTATTGTGGAGTTTGGCACGCAGTGGCTCGGCTATGGGTACCAGCCCCACCCCGATTCTACAACCGTATTCAGCAGCAAAGAAAACCGGCGGGTATCGAACCTGGATACACGGGCCGTGGCGGCCTTCGCCAGCTTCACGGGCTTTCTCTGGAAAAAAGGTGTCGACCAGAGCTGGGCCGACAAACAGAGTGAAGATGCCGATGCCATTATTATCCGCTACGCAGAAGTACTGCTTACCTATGCCGAAGCTAAAATCGAACTGGGCGAAACGGATGCCAGCGTTCTGAACGCTATTAATCAGGTACGGGCCCGGGCCTACGGGGTAGCCGTGGGACAAACGTCGGCTTACCCAGCCGTGACCACCACCGATCAGGCCGAACTCCGGCAGATTGTCCGGCGCGAACGGCGGGTTGAATTTGCCAAAGAAGGCTTGCGTTACATGGATCTGATCCGCTGGAAACTGGCCGAAAAAGCCCTGACCCGGCCCGTTATCGGCCTCCCCGACCCGGCAGCTCAGAATCGGGCAAAGTGGCCTTTCCCCGGCGTAACTCCGCTCGATGACGACGGAATTCCTGATTACTCCGTTTTTGGGACCGATGTAAAAGTAGTGGCCCAGCGTAGTTTTGATAAATCCCGGCAGTACCTCTGGCCAATTCCGGCGCTGGAGCGTCGGGTTAATCCTAACCTCACCCAGAATCCCGGCTACTAAATCGGCCTGCGTGCAAAACCTGATGGTATAGTTACCTAATGCGTTAATTCCTGCTTTAATGAAAAAAATCAATTTGTCGTATATACTGCTTGCCTGTCTGGCAGGGTTGACCCATTCGCTGATGGCCCAGTCTGGCCAAAAACCCTCTTACAGCGGTGTTTATCCCCACCTGGCCATGTACAACAACGAGGGCGAGTGTGGCACGGGTGCCGTTGTGCCCTGGGCGGGTAAGCTCTGGGTCGTTACCTACGGTCCCCATCTCCCGTTCGGGTCGTCGGACAAGCTTTACGAAATCACGCCGGATCTAAGGCAGATTGTGCGCCCGGAAAGCATTGGGGGGACGCCCGCCAACCGGATGATCCATCGCGAAAGTAACCAGCTTTTTATAGGGCCTTACGCCATCAATAACAAAGGCGAGGTCCGGACGATGCCTTACCAGACAATGCCCGGCCGCCATACCGGCAACGCCCGCCACCTGACCGACCCAGCGAACAAGCTCTACTACGGCACGATGGAGGAAGGCTTTTACGAGATCGATGTAAAAACCCTGACACCGACCCTGCTTTACGAAGACGGTAATGTGAAGCAGAAAAAAGGGGCCGATGAGTCGAACAACCAGCATGGTGAGCTGCTGCCCGGTGCGCACGGAAAAGGGCTCTACTCCGGGCAGGGCGTTATGGTATACTCCAACAACGGTGAGCCAGGACCCAAAGCCCTGGAGCAGTTCGATATTGCCGCCGGCTCGCTTTCGGAATGGAACGGGAAAAACTGGACGGTAGTCCGCCGAAACCAGTTTGTGGAAGTAACCGGTCCCGGTGGTCTTTACGGCAACAAAAACCCTGATACCGACCCGATCTGGGCCACCGGCTGGGACCATAAATCGGTTCTGCTCGGCGTGCGCGACCGGCAAACCGGCTGGCATTTCTTCCGGCTGCCTAAAGCCAGTCACAGCTACGACGGGGCTCACGGCTGGAACACCGAATGGCCCCGTATCCGCGACGTGGGTACGGCTACCAAACCCGATTACCTGATGACCATGCATGGGATGTTCTGGCGGTTTCCCGAACGGTTTACGGCCACCAATACAGCCGGCATCCGCCCACGCTCGGCCTACCTGAAAGTCATTGGTGACTACACCCGCTGGAACGACCAGCTGGTCTTTGGCTGCGACGATTCGGCCCAGCGGGAGTTCCTGAACAAACGTAAAGCCAAAGGCAGCATTGAGGGGCCTGGCCAATCGAACTCGAATCTCTGGTTTGCCCCCCTGACCCTGCCCGACCAACTCGGTCCGAATACTGCCGAGGGAGCGGTCTGGATCAGCGAAGCGGTAAACGCCAACACCCCCTCGGAGCCGTTTCTGTTTGCGGGCTGGGCCAACCGGTCGGCCTGGGTGCAGAACAACAGTGATGCCGAGGTAGCTTTCACGTTTGAAGTAGACAAAACAGGTACGGGTACCTGGTCAACCCTGCAAACAGCAGCGGTGGGGGCTAAACAGTCCCTGCAGATCGCCTTTACTGCGAATGCCCCCGGCGAGTGGATTCGCATAAAGCCTAACCGGTCGGCAAACGTATCGGCGCATTTCTCGTACGCGGCCAATGACGCCCGCAGCACACAGGCCGGCCCCTTGTTTGCCGGGCTTAGTAAAGTGGGTACCGCTACTACCGTGGGGGGTATGCTCTACGGGCTGGGTAACAACCGGCGGGCTCTGGGTTTGGCCGCCATGACTTATAACGGCAGCCAATCAGCCGATGTAGGGTATTATGAACTGAACGATGCCATGCAGTTGGTCAGGAAGGAAGATCCTGCCACGCACACGTTCATCAAAAGTAAGTTTGCGATTCCGCAGCAGGTGGTGACGATCGACAACGCGAGTGTGCTGGTGATTGATGATAAGGGCCGGCGGTGGCGGCTCCCGCTGGGTAACAAGGTGTACACGGACCTGACGAACGGAGCCAGCCTGCGCATTTGCCGGGAGGTAGCGACCGAGCGCGATCTGTTCAACTGCCACGGCACCTTCTACGAACTGCCCGCCGAGAATGCCGACGGCTACGCGAAGATCAGGCCCATTGCCTCCCATAATCTGCGTATTAACGATTATGCCTCGTACCGGGGTCTGCTGCTGCTGACCGGTATCGACCTGTCATCGGCCCCCCATAACGAGCATATTATTGTATCGGACGACAAAAAAGCCGCCGTCTGGGCCGGCGTAATCGATGATCTGTGGAAACTGGGTAAGCCAACCGGGCAGGGTGGCCCCTGGAAAAATACCATGGTAAAGGCCGGTGAATTCTCCGACCCGTACCTGATTGGCTTTTACGATCAGCGCAGTTTACAGCTTTCGCATAAGGCAACTAAAGCCGTTACCTTCACGCTGGAAGCTGATCCGGTTGGCACCGGTATCTGGATGCCGTACAAAACCATAACGGTTAAGCCGGGCCAGACCACACCGTTTACCTTTCCCCGGGATTTTCAGGCCCGCTGGATACGGTTTAAAGCCGACAGTGACTGCGAAGCGACAGCCCAGCTTCAGTACCAGTGAGGCAGGAATACGGTTTTTAGTACGGTCGAGGTATACGTACAGTAATGGCCGCAACTACTAATCGGAGCCGCCATGGTGCGGCAAATTGGTAGTTGCGGCCATTATCACGATTTGGGCAAAAGAAAAAGCCACTTAACATTGTTGCTAAGTGGCTTGTAGTCAGGGCTCCCGAAGCTGAAGAGGCTTAGACCTAAATAACTCTCTCATTATTAATAGCTTACCTCAAGAGATTGTATAAAAAGGAGGTATGATTAGTAGTTTGCGAAACAGAAGATCAAGAAGGTATATTCTTGACTATCAATGCATTGTGCTGTAACAATAAAGCTACAGTGTACATAGATATGAATAAGTATACACATAGCATGAATTAAAATATTTAGGCCTCTCAACGGTGTTGCAAAGAATTACCCCCACATCCACATTAATTAAGAAAACGCTACATAAAAGGTTCAACATAAAGGGCAATAAACCACACAGATAAATTACTTTCGCACTTTGATGTTATAGGAAACAACTTGCTGTTGCAGCTACATGCTAAAAATTTACTTTTATACGTCCATATGATAATATTCTTAAATCATCTCTATAAAACTTTGCAAAAACCGAAAGACACTACAGAGGTTGAATAGGCCAAGCTTTTAACTTGTAAAAGAAAACTAGCGAATTAATAAATTAAAAATGTTATGGGACTCCTGCCTGATGTTTAGTTAGATTTGTTACAAAAAATATTTTAATAAAAGATGGGTTATCAGTCCATTATACAGGATTGAAAGAAGATGCAAAGGAGTGGGATACAGCCTTGTCACCGATACAGCCTACTTCGATTGATGTACGGGTAAAAAATATATTTATCCCTGGTAAGAAAAAGAAAAGTAGAGGAGGTAGTGAGGAACCATTAGATCAGAGTTCGATAGCTACAGGTGGAACTGTTATTGTTGAGACAATGGAGACCCTTAGTTTACCTTCCAATATATCAGCAATAGTCTTTCCCCCAAATTCTGTATCCTCGAAAGGTATTTTGGTTACAAATCCAGGACATATTGATCCTGGTTATGAGGGAAACATAAAATTCACATTACTAAATATGAGTAAAGAGCCTTTTGCTCTTAAACGTGGAGATGTGATAGGTACAATATTATTCTTTTTATTAGATTCTGATGTAAGAAGTGATTATAAAAGCAGAGTAAAACAAACTGATAGCAATAAGGGGATACAAGATTTAAATGAGACGTTAGCACACGATTTTGTAAATATAAACGAAAGAATTAAGGAAAAGTTAAATAAAGAGCTAACCCGGTATTCTTTAATTACAACAGTGATTGTAGGTCTACTTGGTGTTTTAGCAACTACTGCTAGTACTTACCTTAATAATTCAAGTAATGCAAAGTTTAGCGAAAGACTAAGAACGTGTTTAAAAATGGAGCGCTGGGGTTAGAAAAAGCGGAAATCAGCCTATCTTGAGGGTTAATCCGACCAAAGATGTACCCCTCCGACTTGACTGAT
>NZ_BAABHD010000064.1:0-29957 GCF_039541915.1 Nibrella saemangeumensis | reverse complement strand
GGGCAGTGATGTTGAACAGACATGACAGGTAATTCAAGTTTGGCGACTTAAAATTACCGCCCGACTGGGCTTTTCACTTCATATCATTACTTTTTCAGGACTACCAAAAAAAGCATTGCCAGAAAGGGCATCGGATCATGATCGCCAACGAGTTTATTCAGCAGGGCTACCCGCTCTATCAGGTGCTGCCCTTATGTGGCCTAAGCAAGAGTTCCTATTACTATGCTCCCGCTGGTGGTAAGAGAGGCCGAAAAGCCAGTGCTAGCACCCAGAGTCAAGCAGGCATTCTGTATAGCAATGAATATGTATTGGACCGCATCAAATGGCTTTTGGCGCAGGAGTTCGTCGATTATGGCTATGAGAAGGTAACCCACTGGCTTAGAGCCAGCGAAGGGCTGGTGATCAACCCAAAGAAAGTCTACCGACTGATGAAGCAGGCCCGTTTTCTAAGCCATCGCATTAGAAGAAACAAAACAGGTAAGCGTATTGCTCAGGAGTTACTACCCCAACCTGTTCTACCCTTTGAATGCATGCAGACTGACATCAAGTATATTTACATCCATGGTCAGCACCGAAATGCCCTGTTGGTGACGGTTCTGGATGTATTTAGCCGGGGAGTCCTGGGCTATAGACTGGAGTGGAGCCTGAGCAAACACCAACTCATCGAGTTGATGAAAGAAGTGCTGCACCACTACCAACTGCCTCAGAAGGTGAGCCTAAGGACTGATAACGGTAGCCAATTTGAAGCCGGCTTGTTTCGGCAATACCTCAAGGAAATGGCCATAGACCATGAATTCACCCATGTAGCTACTCCGCAGGAAAACTGCTATATCGAATCATTTCACTCGATTGTGGAAAGTGCTGTATGTGCCAAATACGAGTTCGAGAGCTTGGCGGAAGCCAAAGCCACCTTTAGCCGATTCATGAATTTCTACAATCAAGAAAGGCTGCATGGCGGTCTAGGCAATCGTTCACCGAACCAATTCCTTGACAGTAAGCAATACCTTCAAAAACTAAGAACTTTACCCAGCCACCAACAATTGAAAATAACCCCAAAAGACAACACCCATTTGTAGAATCCGCTTCCTATTTTTAGGGGGTTAGGACAGTTTCCTCCCGAAACAATGAAAGAAATGCTCAATGCTGAACGAATAATCTTTGGTGAAGACGAAAGTAAAATCATTGAGATAAAGCTATACGTAAAGGATTATCGGGCTAAGTTATCCAGTTTAATAGAACTGGACGGGCGGATTGGCACTAACAACATTAAGGAAATATTTCCCGAGAGCAAAAGACAATTTGATTATCCAAAGCCGTATTCATTATTAGAGGAAATCTTTAGTTACGTCACTTCAGAAGACGACATTATCCTCGACTCCTTCGCCGGCTCAGGCACCACGGCCCATGCAGTGTTAAATCTGAACAAACTGGATGGCGGTAAGCGGCAATTCATTCTGGTGGAAATGGAAGATTATGCCGAAACCATTACGGCTGAGCGAGTCCGGCGGGTCATCGACGGCCACGGTGGTAAAGAAGGCACCGGGGGCGGGTTTACGTACTACGAACTCGGGCCGGCGCTGTTTACGGAAGAAGGCCTGCTAAACGAGGAATTACCGGTAGAGCGGATTCGGGAGTATGTGTGGTATTCGAAAACGAGGGCACCTCACCGAAACGTCGTACCGCCCCCGCCCCCTTCTCCTAAAAAAGGAGAAGGGGGTACGAATGTGAATGGTACCGGTGGGCTTGATAATCCGTATTTGCTGGGGGTGCAGGAGGGAACGGCCTACTACTTTTATTACGAGCCGGCCGAACACACTACCCTGGATTATGAGTTTCTGGCGACGATACAGACAAAGGCGGAGCAGTATGTGATCTACGCCGACAACTGCCTGCTGCCCCGCGACTGGCTCCAGCAACGCCAGATCATCTTTAAGAAAATCCCACGCGATATTTCAAGACTGTAAAGTGGAACTGAAACCCTACCAGGCCGGCGTTATCCGCGACCTCGATCGCTATCTGGCCTATATACAGGAGACGCACCGCTACGATGTGGCCTATAACCACTACTGGCGCGATCAGGTCGGCGACTACGATCCGTTGACCGGTACAGGTATGCGACCTTACCAGAACAACATTCCCGGTACGCCACACGTCTGCGTGAAAGTGCCCACGGCGGGCGGCAAAACGTTTATTGCCGTCAACGCCCTGCGCACCCTGTTCGACGCCTACGCAACCGACCGGCCCAAAGCCGTAGTCTGGCTGGTACCCTGGAGCAACCTCCTCGATCAGACGGTGCGCAACCTCTCCAGTCCGGCTCACCCCTACCGGCAGAAACTCAACAACCTGTTTAACCACCGGGTCGCGGTGTATCAGAAGAAAGATCTGTTGCAGGGAGCCAATTTCAGTCCGGCGGTGGTGCAGCAGCAACTGAGCATCTTCGTGCTGAGTTTCGGCAGTCTGCGGGCCACCCGCAAAGAAGACCGGAAAATCTTCGAGGAAAACGGAGCCCTGGCTACCTTCGCCGGCCAGTACGAGTCTGACCAGCACCTGCTGGCCGACACCGATCAGACCGCCCTGATTAACGTCATCCGTAGCCTGACACCCGTGGTGGTGGTCGACGAAAGCCACAATGCCGAAAGCGAGTTGAGCGTGGAGATGCTGCGCAACCTCAACCCGTCTTTTGTGCTGGACCTGACTGCCACGCCCAAAAAGAACGCCAACATCGTAAGCTTTGTGCCGGCCATTGCGCTGAAGAAAGAGCACATGGTAAAACTGCCCGTGATTGCCTACAACCATCACGATAAAACGCAGGTGGTCGAGAGCGCCCTAAACCTGCAACGGCAGTTGGAGCACCTGGCCAAAGCTGAGCACAAAGCAGGTGGCCGCTATATCCGGCCCATTGTGCTGTTTCAAGCCCAGCCGAAAACCGGCGACGATAACACGACCTTCGAGAAACTGAAAGCGCAGTTACTTAAGCTGAACATACCGGCGGAGCAGATTAAGATCAAAACGGCCACCATTAACGAACTGGCCGGGGTAGACCTGATGAGTCCCAAATGCCCGGTGCGCTACATCATCACGGTCAACGCCCTGAAAGAAGGCTGGGATTGCCCGTTTGCCTACATCCTGGCGTCGCTGGCCGACCGGTCGTCGGCGGTAGACATTGAGCAGATTTTAGGGCGGGTGCTGCGGCAACCGTACGTCATGCGGCACACCAACGACCTGCTAAATGTGTCCTACGTGCTGACGGCATCGGCCAAATTCAACGAAACGCTGCAAAGCATCATCCGGGGGCTGGAGTCGGCCGGTTTCAGCCGCAACGATTATCGGGTAGGCGAAGCGCAGCAAACCGACAGCCCGTATAAACCAGTCCCACAGGTGATGCAACAAGATCTGTCTCCGGAAGCGACGGAGCCGGTCAGCGACGACATTGAACCGGACAGGATTCACTTTGACCCTACGGCCCCGCTGGAGGAAGCGGGGATCCCGTCACTCTCACCCGCATTGGCCAGTATCACGCAACTGGCGGTGGCGAAAAATCAGGCATTTGACCAACAGATCAGACAGCAGGAGACCAGCGACCCGTTGCTCCTGTTACCCGAACTTGGCGACAAAGTGAAAACATTCGCGATCAAAGAAGACTATGCGGCCCTAGCCCAGATGCTGAGCCTGCCGCAGTTTTACCTGTCGGTACCTGCTATCGGCCTGTTTGGCGAGGGGGAGCGCGTAGTGCTGAATCAGGAAGTCCTGCTGAAAGGCTTCAAGCTGGCCGAGGAGGACATCAAAATTGACTGGGATACCGTCGACAGCGAGCTGTACAAGATCGACCTCGAACACACGCAGGGCAACCAGTACCGACCGGTATTTCTGCAAATTGACAATATACAGGTGAAAGAGGTCTTTGTCGATTACATCCTGAGCAAACCCAAAGCGGGGCAGGTAAAAGACCTCGCCCACCGGCTGATGCAACAAATCGGCGATATGTACCCGATTCCCGACGCGCAGATCAGACTCTATCTGGAGCGCATTCTGAGCAGTTTTGATACCGAACGGGTCAAAGACCTGCTGGCGCGGGAATACACCTACCGCGACAAGATCAAGAAGAAAATCCGCGCGCTGGCCGATCAGTACGCCGAAGAGCAGTTTAAAAAGGAGTTGATTGTTGGCCGTATTACCGTTGAGGCAGGGTTTACGTTCAGGAAAGCGATTGTGCCCGGCACGCTGGGAAAATCGCTGGGTAAGTCTTTGTACGAGCGGGAAGGCAGCATGAACGGCTTCGAGGAGCGGGTCATATCCGAATTAGCTGCGCTGCCCAATGTGGTATTCTGGCACCGAAACCTGGAGCGGAGCAAGGGCTTCGCCATCAACGGCTTTAAATCCAATCATTACCCTGATTTTGTGCTGTATACGCAAAAAGGCACGATCATCGTCCTGGAAACCAAAGGCGACGACCGCGACAACTCCGACAGCGCAGCCAAGAACCGACTGGGTCGCACCTGGGCCGAACGGGCCGGCAAAAACTACAAGTACTTTATGGTCTTTGAGACTAAACGCCTGGACGATACCCACACGATTGCGGAGGTGAAGGACCTGGTGGGGCGGCTGTGAAAGCCCCAAAAACTGCCAGTTTGCAATAGTATTACTGTAAAAAAGCAGTTATCTTTACGCAAACGCAACGCGCCAATGGCTACAGGAACACGACAATCCTCCCGCAACCCGGCACCGGTTTACCAGCCCCGGCGGGCATCCGGTTTTACCATCATCGAGCGGGCTCGCGAGGGCGTTTCTACCAGCCAGGCAGATCAGTTGGCTTACTTGCTGAATGTATCGTTTAAAGAACTGGCGGCTATTCTGCAAATGGCCGAACGAACGCTCCATCGCTTCCGGAATGAGGGGCGGCTTGATGCCCAGGCATCCGAGCGGTTGCTGTTATTGGAAAACCTGGCCGCGCATGGCCTGCTCGTTTTCGATAACCGGGCCGACGCCCTGGCCGACTGGCTGCGGTATCCGCTACGGGAACTTAAAGGACAGGCACCGCTTCAACTCCTGACCACCATTAGCGGTTTCGGTCTGGTTGATGATGTGTTAACCCGAATTGAATACGGTGTATACGCGTAAGTCTGATGCTGGTTTATCGACTCTACAAAAGCGCTTACATTACCGAACCTTTATCGGCCGAGGGAGCCCGGCGGGCGGGTGGGCGGTGGAATCCCAAAGGCTATCCAATCCTGTATACATCGGCCACCCCTGAACTGGCGCTCCTGGAGATCGTGGCTCACCTGAATCCAGCTTATATTCCTGACTTCCATTTACTGGTGCTGGACATACCGGATACCTACCGGACAGTATCGATAACCGATTTACCAGCCGATTGGGAGGCTGAATCGCATTACGAAACATTGCAGTATCATTTAAAGGATTGGCTACTTCAACCGGATGTACTGACGGTATCTGTCCCCTCGTCCATAGTAAGTCGCTCCCGCAATTATCTGCTGCATACGCAATATCCCGGTATTCAGGAAGAGGTAACGATTATGGAAAATGCTCCTTTTCGGATAGACTCCCGCCTGGTCGCAAAATGAGGTTATCTGGTTTTACAGCCGACTACCGCTTAGTGCGTTGATTGAATAAACGGCATGTTCAGCGGCCGTACCGGCCGACTCTGGAACGTCGACCGTTACCTTTGGCGAAGGCGATAAGGTAGCGGGGCGGTAAACGAGCCAGATATAGAGACCCCAGAGCGTAATCAGCGCCCCGGTGTAGGTGCTGAGCTGCGGAATGTTGAGATCGGCCATAAAGACCACATCCATCATGCTGTGGAACAGGGCACAGGCCACTACACTGCCCCGCGACGAGTTGAACAGCCAGGTAAACAGCATTCCGCCGGTGACCAGACTGAACAGCCAGCCGATGACCTCGCCAGCGCCCATGTGCATGTACCCACCCAGCGGATTAAAAAACAGCGGCCAGTGCCAGATGGCCCAGCATCCGGTCAGGATCAGATTGGCGGTAAAAGCTGAATACCTGGTCTGGAGCCGGGGTAAGGCAAAGCCCCGCCAGCCGACTTCTTCCCCAAATCCAAAGAAGAAAATGTTTACTGCGATGTAGGACAGGGGCGACAGAAAACCAAACTCCTGACCGGCAAACAGGCCCTGCCAGTTGAATAACTGCTGCACCGGGGGTGCCGTCATGCCGATAATCACCAGCAACAGCGCAATGGGAGCCCCAAAGCCAATTGCCAGCCAGCGCACCGACTGCCAGCCGAACCGATACCGCCCTCCTAACTGCCGGATGCCTGCCAGACCGTTCTCCCGGTACAGCAGCACCAGCGCTGCCAGCATGGGGCCCATACAGCCCAGCAGGTGAAAATAAGGCAACTGGTCAGCCGGAATACCCAGCGGCAGGTAATAGGGCGACCACAGCAGCCAGGAAATGGCATAAGCCAGCCCGAAGAATCGGGCCAGCTGCCGGAATAAGGTTTGTGATGTATTTGTTAGTTTCACCTGAAGCAAGCGCATAGGGGTGGATCAACGGTCACCCGGTCAGGCCAGGCTATTAAAAACGTTGAACAGAATGATTGCCAGGTGGACAATGGCGCTGAGCGTGAAAGCCCGGAATATATGTTTTACGTGTAAAGCGGACAGGACCGGCACCAGTACCATCAGGAAACTGAGGATACCTACCAGGAACTGCCAGTCACCACCGCCCTGATACGCCATGGACAACAATAAAGCCGGCGAAAAGACACACCCCTGAACGGCGATGGCGGTAGCCGCCCAGCCAATCCGGTTAAATTCAGCCTTGTTTGCAAAATCGTTAAACAGCGTTGAAACACTGGCCTTTTCTGAAGAGGTATAAACTGAGGTTGAGTGCGAAAGCGTTGCCATGATTCTGTGTATTTTGTTTGTTCTTGATGACACAAAATTAGCGGTACGCGCCCGGCTGAAATATGATGGTAATCAGGCCGGAACCTGAGTTTCGTTAGCCGAAATGCATAATTTTACCGAGCCGTTTAAGCGCTCCCAACCGTTTCCTCAATGATTCGACCGGTTCGGCGGCTTATCTTACTATCTTTCGGTTATGCAGACTTTTCTTCGTAGCATCCTGATCGCCTTATCGTGCGGTTTGGTGCAGGCTCAATCGCCCCAGCCCCCGCTGAACCGGTATATGGCATTCGTCAACCAGTCGGTGGATGTATGGACCAGCCGCCTGCAGATGCTGCGGAACTACCAGGACGCCGTGAGCCTGTACCGGCAAAACCCCGACCGCCTGCTCCGGCTTTCTTCGTCGGGGCCGCTGGAAGAATACTACTACCAGCAGGCCCTGACCAGTACCGGCCTCGCCCCCGCCGACAAGCAGCGCCTGACCACCGGAACGCAGGCCCTCTGGCAACTGCTGACCAAACTGGACCAAACGGCCAAGGGGCTGGAAACCTACGTCCGGCTGAAAGATTACCAGCGCGATAACCTGCAACAATCCGACGCGCTAATTGGTCAGATGCAGGTTCTGTTCGGCCAATTTAGCCACGAACGGGAATCGTTTGCCCAGCAGGTACGGCAGGTTTACCGACGACACCAGCCTTACCAGCCGGCTGATCCCTACCTGTACACCGAAAACGAAATGGAGCAGGTATTGCGCAGCCAGCAGCAGTTGCTCGATGCGCTCACGTATACCCTGAACGAAGACAGTCCCGCTGCCTGGCCGGTAGAGGCCGTTCAGCAAAGTATGCTAGCCGATGAAAAACTGCTGGCCGATTTTGGTAAAGCACAGGCGAAAATAGCCAACCCGGCGTCTGATATGGTCAAAAGTTTTAAGACGGCCATCCAAACGCTGCAGGATGTGAAGCGGAGGGCCATCAATGAGTATACCTATGCCGCCCGGCAGTCGGCGCGGCACGGCAACGCGGTTTATTTGTCCCTGCTGCAATATGTCAATCAGGATTTGCTGGCCAGCCATCAGGCGTTTGTCAACTACAGCCGTACGGCCCGGCAACTGCTGGATTATCCTAAATACCCTCCGGTATTTGTGCTGGAGGGTACGCCAGCTGCCGGGCCGACGCTTTCCCGAACCCCTCCTTTTGCGGATAAGCCCCTGGTAACCATTAACCCCAAACCGGCGGCTGCTCCGGTAGACCGGCCTACCATGCAGGCGCTGAATGGCTACATCGACTTTACAAACGAATCCCTGCGGCAGATGCACCAGCTCCAGGTGCTGCTGCGCAATTTTCAATCATCGGCGGAATATTACCGCGACCCGACCAGGGCGCAGAAACGGGCTAACCTGACGTATAGCCATGAGTCGTTTAAGGTCCCTTCGGCCGATTACCAGTTGCTGATCAACAGCAGCCGGACCATTCCAGAGCCCTACCGCACGGCCATTAACATCCAGGCGGAGGTGTTGCTGAACATGCTGAACGAAATGAACGGCCTAAGCACTGAGCTAATCGCCTACACCGCCGACAAGCAGTACCTGCAGGATCAGTTGCAGCGTTCTGACCTTATTCTGGACCGGTATGCGTACCTGTTCGATCTGTTCGACCAGAAGAAAGAGCAGCTGTATCGCGACGTACGACGCATCTACGAACGCTACCCGGTGGCGAATCTGGCCAGCGCTTGGAACAAAGCCGGTAAAGCCCTGCTGCAGGCGATGGATGATAACAAAACCGTTTTGTTTGGGGTGAAGGCGTACCTGAAGAATGAAACCGGCCAACTACCCGTTACCACGCCAATCGAGGCCGATAGCCGGAGACTCATCAGTGAAGAATACGAGAACTTGAAAGGGTTACAGCGGCTGGGCCGCAGCAACGGTCTGTGCCCCTACTCGCCCTACGAGGACATTGCCGAGAACTCAATGAAATTTGCTGAGATGGCAAAGGACACTCGGCCAGCCTCCACGCCCTCAACCCCGCATCAATACCAGTTCTTTTATTACTTTTTCAACAACCAGTTCGTCTACCAGTACAACAAGTTTGTCGAACTGGCCAAAGAGCCCCTGCTGAAGGTGGTGAATCAGCCCGATATCTTTGTGTTGCGCCGGGCCACCGCACTGGCGTCGGCGTCTCCCTCCCCCAACCCCGCCGACCAGCCAACCCAGACCATGGCCACTACGACCAAACCGGTAGCGCCACCAACCGGGCAACCCAGCCCAACCCAACCAGTAAACCAATCAACCACTCAACCACTCAACACCACAACCCTAAAGCGCGATACCATCTACGTAGAGCGTACCCGCGTGGACACGGTGTATGTCGGGCGGCCGGGGCAGCCGGAAGTCAACCGGACGCTGAAGGGATTTGCAGCTAACAACATGGTGCTCCTGCTGGACGTATCAGCGTCAATGGATTCACCCGTCAAACTACCGCTGCTGAAGCAGTCAATTAAATCGCTGCTGTCCCTGCTCCGGCCCGAAGACCAGATTGCCGTGGTGGTGTATTCGGGTAAAGCCAAAGTGGTGTTACCGCCAACCTCCGGTGCCAATATAGATGAGATTGTCCGCGCCATCAACACCCTGCAGTCCCGAGGAGATACGGATGGCAATGAAGGCCTGAAACTGGCTTATAAAGTGGCCAACAAAAACTACATCCGCGCGGGCAACAACCGGATTGTGCTGGCCTCGGACGGTGAGTTTCCCGTTAGCGATGAAGTCCTTCAACTAATCAGTGAAAATACCCGTCAGGATATTTACCTGAGCGTTTTCACGTTTGGAATAAACCCAAAAATTGGCCTGAGCCTGAAGCGCCTGAGCGAGTTGGGAAAAGGGACGTACACCCATGTCACCCGCGAAAACGCCGACCTGCAACTGATTCTCGAGGCTCAAAACAAACCACTTCCCCAAAAATAACGAGGCCACCACCCAATGGGCAGTGGCCTCGTCAAAAAGCACTTAGTTCAACTATACTTCAGACAGCCTCATCTTACGCGACGGCGATTTCTTTCGGCTGCACTTCTTTTACTTCTACTTTCGGCAGGTCCAGCTTCAGAATACCATCCACGTAGGCCGCCTGAATCTGATCAGCGTTTACGTTCTTCGGCAGACGGAACGACCGCTCGAAGGCCTGAATACCGAATTCTTTACGGGTGTAGTTCTCTGTTTTCTCTTCGGTAGCTTGCTCCTGCTTAAACGAAATGGTCAGGGTGTTCTTGTGAACATTTACCTTGAAGTCTTCTTTCTTCAGACCGGGCGCGGCAACTTCCAGGTGGAAAGCGCCCTCGTCTTCTTTGACGTTTACGGCCGGAGTGTGAGCATACCCAGTCCCGCGGTTAACGGCTGGACGGTTGTAGTAGCTGTTCAGAGCAAGCATGCGATCGAACAAAGTCGGAACGGTGTTATAACGCACTAATGTAGTCATGGCTATTATCTTGTGTTATCGTTTTCGATTGAATACACTACTTCTTAGTCAAATTGTATACCAATGGAATTTCACAACCTAAACAAGACAAAAAGTCATGCCTAACACAATATTTAGCAACAAATCAGTCATTATGTCATTAATACACAAAAATTTTGTCAGCCCTGCTACGATTGCGTTGACTACATTGACCAAAAAGGCTGCCTGTGTTCCGTTGTTCAAGAGACAGGTTAGCTGAGGCTGGCATTTGCCGGCCGCTGTTAGTTACCAGCTAAAATTTAACGTTACCTTGATTTGGCTGATACCAACATATCAGCTAATTTTAGACGCAAAAGTCAGTTTACCTACCACAACTTACGTACTTGTCACCTATGAAGCGCTATCTCCTGCCGCTGTTTACCTTATTGGTATTCGCCGGTCTGAACGGCCACGTCTACGCCCAACAGTCGGCCGCTGATTATTTCGAAAACGGTATTTCCAAGAGTAAGTCAGGTGATTTTCCTGGAGCGTTGCAGGCTTTCAGCATGGCCATTACCATGAACCCTGAGAATTCAGCCAGTTACTACAACCGGGGGCTGGCCAAAGCTAATCTGAAAGATCACCGGGGGGCCATTCTGGACTATGACCGGGCCATCGAACTAAACCCCAAAGATGCACTGGCTTACCTGAGCCGGGGCGTCAGCAAAAGCAAGCAGGAGGATCACCGCGCAGCCCTGATGGACTTCAGCCGCGCCATCGAACTGAGCCCCGACGATCCGCAGGCCTATTTCAACCGGGGGGCCAGCCGGAGCCGGCTCGAACAATACCGGGGCGCTCTGCAGGATTTCAGCCGGACCATTGAACTCGAACCCACCAACGCCAACGCCCTGTACGCCAGGGGCATTACCAAACAAAAACTGGAAGACTACGCCAGCAGCTTAGCCGATTTTTCGAAAGTGATCGACCTGAACCCCAAGCGGGCGCCGGCGTTTGCCGGCCGGGGGGTATCGAAAGTCGAGCTTAATGATTTCAACGGTGCCATTGCCGACCTCAACAAAGCCATTGAACTAAGCGCTCAGGACGCCGAATCGTACTATTTCCGGGGTTTTGCCAAAAGCAAAATGGGAGATTATAAAGGTGCCTTCGGTGATTACGAACGCGCTATTACCCTCGATGCCAACAACTACCAGGCTTACTATGGCCGGGGTTTCACCCGGAGTAAGCTTGGCGATCAGAAAGGAGCCATTCAGGACTTCAACTCGGCCATTGAGCTGAACAACGAGAACGTGGAAAGTGGGAAGGTGCTGTACAGCGGCCGCATCAACCGGAACATTCTGGATAACCTGCGCAATGCCGTACAGGAGCGGAATAAAATCAACTACCTGACCACCGAGCGGTCGGAAGCATATTTTAGCCGGGCCGTCAGTAAGAACAAGCAGGGCGACGCCAAAGCGGCCATTCTGGACCTGAACAAAACCATTGAACTGAACCCCACCTACGCCGAAGCGCACTTTACCCGGGGGATGATCAAATCCGCTCAGGGCGATCAGAAAGGAGCCATCATGGACTTCACCAGCGCCGTAAAGCTGAATCCCCGGTACGGCGAAGCCTACTACGTACGCGGCATCATCAAGCACAGCCTCGGCGATGAAAACGGCGGTTGCCTGGACCTTAGCAAAGCCGGCGAAGTAGGCTACACCGGGGCTTATAAAGTCATTAGCGAGTATTGCAATTAAGTTAATCGTTTGAATAAACAGAAAAAGGGACGCTAGCGTCCCTTTTTCTGTTTATTCAAAACGCAGATGCTTCACCGATTCTCCCGAACTGCCCAGTTCAACCAGTGAGTCGATGCCAATCTGAAGGTGTTTTTCGACAAAAGACGTGGTAACGCGCTTATCGCTTTCCTCCGTTTTCACGCCTTCGGGTACCAGCGGATTATCCGATACCAGCAGCAGAGCCCCGTGGGGAATTGAATTGACAAACCCGACGGTAAATATCGTGGCGGTCTCCATATCAATGGCCATCGCCCGTATCTCCCGCAGGTATTCTTTGAAGTCCTCGTCGTGTTCCCAGATCCGGCGGTTTGTCGTATACACGGTGCCGGTCCAGTAGTCGAGCTCGTGCCGTTTAATGATGGAGGAGACGGATCGCTGGAGACGGAACGACGGCAGGGCCGGTATTTCGGGTCGCATATAGTCATCGCTGGTTCCTTCACCCCGGATGGCGGCAATGGGCAGCACCAGATCGCCCACCTGCGTTTTTTTCAGGCCACCACATTTACCCAGAAACAACACCGCCTTGGGCCGGATGGCCGACAGCAGGTCCATCACGGTAGCCGCCATGGCGCTGCCCATCCCGAAGTTGATGATGGTAATGTTCTCGGCGGTAGCGGTCTGCATAGCCCGGCCCATGCCGTGGATCTCCACCCCGAACTTATTGGCAAACAGCTCTACGTAGTTGATAAAGTTGGTGAGCAAAATATACTCTCCAAACTGGTCGATCGGCGTTCCGGTATAGCGCGGAAGCCAGTTTTGTACGATCTCGTCTTTGGTCTTCATTGATTGAATGATTGAATGACCGAATTAATGAATGGAATGAGAGCCTGCTTTTTCTGCTCACTCAATCACTCAATCATTCAATCACTCCTTATCTTTGGCGTATGGAGACGTTGAATCTGCCCGCCTTTGACTACAAAATTAAGCAGATCGAGGGGAAACCGTATATTTTTGATTCACTGCGCCGGAAATACGTGCGTATAACGCCCGAAGAGTGGGTCCGGCAGCATATAGTGCATCTCTTGATTTCGCACTACCAATACCCCAAATCGCTCATCCGCACGGAGGGTGGTCTGACACTGAATCAATTGCAGAAACGGACTGATGTACTGGTATTCGACCGGCACGGCAAGCCTTTCTTACTGGTGGAGTGCAAAGCGCCCGATATACCGCTCACGCAGGCCGTCTTCGATCAGATTGCCCGGTACAACCACGTTCACCACGCCCCCTACCTGGTCATTACCAATGGCCTCACTCACTATTGCTGCGGCATCGACCACCAGACAGCGACCGTAAGCTTTCTGGACGACTTTCCGGCCTTTACATAGAAAAGCCCCGGGTACGACCAATACCGGGGGCAATAATAACGGGCAAACACCAACACCTGCAACTAGTCTTCAGAACCCCGCAGTTTGTCCAGCATCTGGCTCAGGTGCACCGCTTCGTCTTCCGACAGCGTTTTCAGCCGGTCTTCCCACTGCTGGGTATCCAGTTTCTTCAGCAAATCGAGTCCTTTCTGCGTAATCACTACATCCACGGCCCGACGGTCGCTGGGGCATTCAGTGCGGTCAACGAGCTTCTTGGCGACCAGTTTGTCGACCAGACGCGAAGCGTTGGACATTTTGTCGAGCATCCGCTCGGTGATGTCGCTCACCTTAACCGGATTCGGGTATTGCCCCCGGAGGATACGGAGTACGTTGTATTGCTGAAGCGTAATACCATGTGGTTTCAGGAGACGCGCCTGGTGGTCGCACACCCAATTGTTGGTGTACATCAGGTTCACCACCAGCCGGTGAAACGGCGAGCGAAACGCGGTTTGCTTAATATCTTTTTCGATAGACATAGCTTCTGTTAGTGGTCTCACGAGTATATGTTGTTAATGAAGTGTAAATCTGTGTATTTACATTAAATGTAACAACATTTCTACCCGATAAGTTCGTTATCGGTATGGAACAATGGACGGAGCCGATATGTCAAAGTCCCTGAGCCTCAGCGTCGGAATGCCTTCAAAAGCGGTCCGGAACGCATACGGATTGTTCGGGATATTCGGGTACCACGTCAGCCGGATCTGGAAGCTGTTAAAGGTCAGGTTCTCGTTCCGGAGCCGGACGCCAATGCCATACGCCTGATAGAGGGGACTCTGAAAAAAGGCCCGGTCATTAAAGCTGATGATGCCAACGTTGGCAAACGTAACAAAGGCCGCCCGGAATCCAATCAGGTTCAGCCGCGAAAATAAAACATTTTCGTAACCGACCAGTAACCGCTTGGTTCCAATCAGTGCATCGTTGGTCAGGCCAATACCTTCGCGCCCGCTGAGCGTGATGTACTCGTTGTTGAAACGGTCCATACCCAGGGTAAGCCGGGCGTTGAAAAAGTGCCGCATATGCCCCCAGGGAATCGCGACCAGCGGACTGAAGTAGTTAGTGCTAAACGAAAACAGCCCCTGCTCCTGCTTTTTGGCGCGGTAGAACGTGCCGGCGTTGATCAGGGTATACAGGTAGCCAATTTTCTTGATATACTGCCCCCGCGACAGGTTTAATCCAATATACAACCGTTCGCCCAGCTCGGCATTGTCGACCCCGCCCACCAGCGAAATCAGGCTACCGACGGGTACGTCCTCTGTCCGGCCAAAACCATAGATCAAGACATCTCGCACGTATTGACGTTGCGAATAGCCTACGCTAAACATGGTAGTCCGGCTATTCTGGTACAACTGATTGGTGTCGGCTCCAACTTCCGGCCGGATCAGGTAGGTATAGCGGGTGAGCCGGCCGGCGATGACTAATCTGGCCCGCTCCTGCTCCTGTGGATTACCGAAAAACATCTTGAACGACCGGCCCAACCAGACATCGCTGTAGTTGTAGCTGATAGGAAAAAAAGCGGCCGTATCCAGCTGGTTATTCCGCAGCAGCCGGTTCCTGATCTTATAATGACCCAGTTCCAGGGAGCCGGCATACTTGGTGTCGGGGGTAAGAAAGGGCCGGAACACCCTGGCCGAAAACTGCTTCCAGTGGCGCAGGTACATCAGGTCGGCCTGGGCGGTCAGAAAGGTTTTACCGATATACGGAACGGTATACCGGGCCAGATACTCTGCCTTCTGGAAAGGATCGACCTTGTTGTAAAAGAATTGGGTTTTGAGCGTATGCCCCAGCCCCCGCACGTTGCGCTGTTCAAGGCCGACGCTAAACCGGTCAAGACCGCCCACGCTGCCGTCGGCCAGCAACGACCATACGTCCTGCGTGATCACGTACACATCCACAAACTCCTCGCTACCCTCGCGGGGTACAATCAGAATCCGGGCGTCGACAAACACCGGCAGGTTCCGCAAAATCCGCTCGTTATCGCGGAGGAGGTCCGGTTCAACCAGATCGCCCTCGCGAAACAGGAGGTAGGAACGCCGGATTACGCCCTCGCGGGTATTGGTATGGACCCGGTTGGCAAACCGCTCGAACCAGCTATGCGGTCGCCGGAGGGTATCGTACACACTCTGTCCGAATACCCCCAGCCGCCGGACGTGGATTGTCCCGATTACCTTACCGGCATACGATTTGAACGGGTTCTCTTCAATGACATTAACCTCCTCGGCCCTGGCACTACTGTTGTAGACATCATGGATAAAGGCGTTGTACAGTTCGCGGGTCAGCCGGTGCCGGTACATTTTCTGCTTCAGCGTGGTATAAAAGAGGCTGTCGCGAACTTTGGTGGCACTATCGACTTTCGGTTCAATGACCGTGGTCGGGTACACAGCGGCCACCGAGTCGCCCGGGGCTTTCTGGTTCGACGGGCGGGCGGCTCCATTATCGACCTGGGCTATACAAATCGTACCTGCTAAACAAAACCAGAGCACCCAGAGCCGGCAGAGTCCGGTCAGGCAGCTGATTGTATGTTCAGGCAAGTATTTGTTGTCCACTAGCTTATAACGGTTTTTGCAGCCAATAGTCACGCTGCCGTTCGGTCCCAAACTGGAAATAATGCCAGCCGAACGGTTCAAATCCTATTTTTCGGTAAAAAGCCAGTCCCCGCTCGTTCCGCTCCCAGACACCCAGCCAAACGGCCTTATAGCCTTCTGCCCGCGCCTGAGCCAGGCAGTGGTTCATCAGTTGCCGGCCCAGCCCCTGCCCCAGGTAGGCTTCGCGCAGGTAAATCCGCTGGATCTCCAGCGCCCGTCGCTCCCTCATCCGGCGGGGTGGTGCGTGCCGGTACAGCCGGGCGTAGCCGATGTCCTCACCAGCCGGTGTTTCCATCAGCAGATAGGTAGAACGCGAATCAGCGAGTTCCTGTTGCATAACCGGCACCGAATAGGTCTGCCTGATATACGCGTCAACCAGTTCAGCTGGATTGTGCGGGGGGCCAAAGGCTTCACGCATGGTGTCAATAGCCAGGCCGGTGAGCCGTTCGGCATCCGCCGGTTCAGCTTGTCGAATGATCATGAGCTTGTGCAATAACCCTCTAAAATAACACAAAAGCCAATAACTACCGCTACCTTTGCCGCTCTGAATTTCGCCTATGCTTACCTTACGTTATCCTTTGGTCCTGGCGTCGGGCTCACCCCGGCGCAAACAGCTGATGACCGATGCCGGCTTTGCCTTTACCATTGAGATCCGTCCGACCGACGAAGCGTTTCCGGCCGATTTGCCCGCCGACGAGGTAGCCGGGTACCTGGCCCGCCAGAAAGCCGACCAGTTTCGTTCCGATCTGGGTGAGCGCATTGTTCTCTGCGCCGATACCGTCGTACTTCTGGGTACCACAATCCTGAACAAACCGGCCGATGCGGCCGACGCGTACCGGATGCTCCGGCAATTGTCGGGCCACAGCCACCGGGTGCGGACGGGCGTGTGTATCCTGACCCCCGAAGAGACTATCTCGTTTACCGATGAAACCATCGTTCACTTCGCCCACCTGACCGACGATGAGATTGCCTACTACATCCGCGAGTGCCGCCCGTTTGATAAGGCCGGTGCGTACGGCGCGCAGGATTTTATCGGCCTGGTCGGGATAGACCGGCTGGAGGGGTCGTTTTACACCGTTATGGGCCTGCCCACACACCGCGTTTATCAGGCCCTGAAGCGCTACACGCTATAACGACTACGGGTAGCTTTTTCGCCGATTTGCCTTTTATCCCTGATCATTTACCACTCAATTAATTCCCTGACTGAATGAGAACCCTTTTGATTGCTGTGCTGACACTGGCCTTAGTAGCCTTTGCGGCCCCCAAAAAAGAAAAATTGTTTAACGGTAAGGACCTGACCGGCTGGAAGGTTTACGGTACCGAAAAATGGTACGTAGCGAATGGCGAACTGGTCTGCGAAAGCGGGCCCGACAAAGGCTACGGCTACCTGGCCACCGAGAAGCATTATAAGGATTTCGACCTCACCGTCGAGTTCAAGCAGGAAGCCAACGGCAACAGTGGCGTGTTTTTCCGCTCCACCATCGAAGGCACCAAGATCAGCGGCTGGCAGGTAGAGGTAGCTCCGCCGAACCACGATACGGGCGGCATCTACGAGTCGTACGGCCGCGGCTGGCTGCATCAGATTCCGAAAGACAAAGAAAACATCCTGAAGCCGGAGCAATGGAATAAACTGCGCATCCGCGTGCAGGGTGACCGCGTGCAGACCTGGCTGAATGGTAAGTCGATGGTGGATATGGGGGATGACAAAATCGCCAAAGCCAACGGCTCCATCGCGCTCCAGATCCACGACGGGGGCGGCATCAAAGTACGCTGGCGGAATCTGGAGGTGCAGGAGTTGTAATCACCTTTTAAATCTTCAGCCGATGGGCTTATCCAGATGAACCGTGCTTCGAGGCCTGTTCATCTGGATAAGCCCATTTTGTTTTCTTTTCGTTTGAGCAGGATAATGTCGCAGGCTACCAGGTTGCTTTTCACACAAGACGGCGTCTAAACGCCAACGTTTCAGATTATGATTACAATCCGACTCGACGACCAGGACCGTCAGTTACTAACCGTATCATTTCCGGCTGACCCAATCGGCAACGACATTATCCGCGCAGTTCCCGGTCGCCGGTGGAGTTACTCACGCCGGTGCTGGGTTGTTCCCAATACCCGTGCATCCGTTGTGAAACTTGCCGGTCTTTATGGTAAGGAGCATTGTCGGTTCGATGAGGCCATTGTCAGGCTTTACAAACCAGCCGCGACACCGGCAGTGGTTGAGCAGGCCACCAACCCGGTCTGGCCTCCAGTTGGTAAAGAACAGCCTATCCGGAAGCCATTCCGGTACACTCCACCCATCCGCGAATACGACCGACATCCGGTAATTGTGGCCATTTCGGAGACCCTGAAAATTCAGCAGTACAGTTATAAGACCCTGAAAAATTACAAACAAGCCCTTATTGCGCTTATTCGTTACGCCGATAACCAACCCTTGGAAAATTTTACCAAACTCCAATACCAGCAGTACCTACTCTTTTTGCTGGAAAAGAAACGCCTGAGCGGCTCCACGCTCAACGTTCACATCAATGCATGGAAATTCTATTGCGAAAAGGTTTTGCAACGTCCAAAGGAATTTTACGACATTGAATACCCTCGAAGACCGCACAAATTGCCTACTGTATACAGCGTGGCAGAGGTGAAATCCATTTTCAATGCGACGACCAGCGTGAAGTACCGAACCCTATTCAAACTGGTGTATGCCACCGGGCTGAGGCTTAGTGAAGTAGCCCACCTGAACCAGACTGATCTTGACCGCGTTCGGCGGTTAATTACTGTCCGGGGCGGCAAAGGCAAAAAGGACCGTATCGTCATGCTGACCGACAAGCTCGAAGCAACCCTGACCACATATCTGACGAGCTATAAACCCCAAACGTATCTGTTTGAGAACGAAGAAAACCATGAACCACTGGCCAACCGTACCATTCAACTGATCTATAGTGAAACGGTGCGCTACGCAGGCATTCAAAAGCGTGGGGGTATACACACCCTGCGGCATAGTTTTGCCACGCATTTACTGGAGGCCGGCACCGACATTCGGTACATTCAACAGTTGCTGGGCCATGAGAGTATCCTGACCACCATGCGCTACACGCACGTCACTGCCGACAAAATCAGCACCCTCAAAAGCCCATTGGATGATTTGTAGGTGTATGCCGCCGGAGTAGCGGGCGGAGTTGGTGTAGACTGTAGAAACGACTCTTCAGCACATAGCCCTGCGTGTAGCGCTTCATTGTGCGCCGTTTTCGTTTGACTTCACCGCGTGAGGTGATGCGGTAGAGTTCCTTATCATCGCCAAAAAAGTGATCGGGGTGTCCATCAATGTCCCAAACCCGCTGAACCAAAATTTCCATCAACCGCTCAATCAATTGGTGAAAATATAATTTGTAACTTACACTCACTGCTCTTTTATTTGTCCTGAACAGAACTAGCTTATAAATATAAGCAGTGCGGAACTAAAAGTAGTTGAATATCAGCAGAAAGTAGTTCCGCATTGTTGCGTACAATAACGTGTTGGGTGAAGCAACAAGCTGAAAACAACGTAACGTTCGGGTTTCGGTCGACAGGTCGCACGTCTCGCGGGGCAGGTTTTGGCTTCCAAGTCCAGCGTTCCGGCGACAGGACGCGGGCCGCAGAAGTTAGACTTTTTGCTTGTTAGGCGGGTTTCTTGCGACACGAGAAACGCCCCGGTTGGGCAGGTTGGACGTAAACGAATTTGTTGCGGTGTTGAGCTTCGCGCTTCGGCGTAAAAAACATGATACAGCCATTTTTAAGAATTATTAATTAAGGTCTTGACGAACAGTGTTTTAGTTTTGCAGCTAACCTCAAACCTAATACTTCTTTTGCCAAAATGCTGAAAATAAAACGTCGATTGAAATGGATATGGATCGGCCTACTCATCACTTCATTGATATATGCAGGTAGCTACTTATTTCTTTACATTAATAAAGACGAGCAGGCTAATCGGTATCGCTCAACGATCTTGCCCAATAACTTTGAGTTTAGTTTCTCTCAAAAATTTGAAGAAATTTACTTCAAAACACCACATTCAGGTTTGCTGAACGCATTGCTGTTCAAATCTCCCCATTCAAAAGGTGTGGTATGTTTTTGGAAGGGAAATGGTGGTACATTAAACAATTGGGGCTTGATGGCACCCACATTTCTCCAATATAATTATGATGTACTGATTACGGATTACCGGCAGCATGGAAAAAGTAAAGGAGGTATTACATTAGCTAACTTCTATAGCGATGCTCAGACTGTATATGACTCCTTGAAGAAGCGTTACCCTGAATCAGTTATCATCATTTGTGGGTATTCTCTGGGTGGCCGCATAGCTGCTCATTTAGCGGCTAATAATACACCCAAACTTACTTTGTTGCTCGACCCTGCCTCAGCGGGTGGTGATTTTAGTGATCGAGTGACAGAAACATTATTTTCCCCTCTCCCTTCTGTGACGGGTTTTGTATTTCCAACTAAATCTGACGTAGCAAAAGCTAGAAGTCCTATTGTCGTGGTGAGTACCGATAATCCACACAGTGTAGCTTATCAATTAAAAACTTTACTGACCCAAAAGGATGAATTTGTGGCTATTCCTGGAGCCACCCATGAAACGCTGTTAACTCATTCCAAGACCCAGCAAACCATCGCTCATGTATTAAGATAAGGTCGATCTAAAGATAGTTTTGATTGGCCTGATTAAAGTGTGCTGTTCGCTGCGCGTGGGTAGGTCACAGGCGACAGGCAGCAAGACGCAAGGTCAACGCCGACAGCCCAACCGGGCAGGGGTGTAAAGGCTCGCTACGCTCCCCATCAACCCCTGCGGTCGTTGGGTGCAGTCCATAAAAGTCTACAAGTCAGCGTCTTGGCGACAGGTAGTGCGTCCCAGAGGGCAGGCTTTGGGCTTCAAATTCGGCGTTCCGAGCGACATTTCGAACACCCCGGTTGGGCAGCTTGAGGTTTGCATTTCGGGGTCCTGGTTGACAAGCCAACCGCCCCGACAAGGAGAGTTTAAGTCTGAATAGGTACGTCTCGACAGCCAGTTTAAAACTAATTTGACCCATAATTATGAAAAGAGTTCTTCTTCTCCTTTTTGTACTGTTTATCTTATTCAAAGTATTTTCTTGCAGAGAAGACCCTAAAATAACTATTTCTACACCGGCATATGGTACTCGCACAAATTCAAAAACGGTTATAGTAAAAGGTGCGGCCAATCGGAAAGACCTCATTCTTATTGTTAACTCAATAGGGAATGATTTTCGCAAAGTTGTTGACATGAACGATGGAAATTTTGAAGTAGAACTGTCTTTGCCTGACACGTCAAATCTCTTTGATTTTTCGCTTTTCAGTGACACTACTGGCTTTGTCCCCTCACCTATAACTCGAGAGTCGCTCACAGTTTACCGTGAGTTGTCAGTAGAGGAAATAGCGGAAAAACAAAAAACAGAAAAGGCTCGATTAGCCCGCGAATTGGCGGAAGAACGCCGGTGGAATCAGTCTAAAGCTGGGCGAATACATAAGAAACACCCAGAATGGTCAAAAGAAGATTGCGAACTTTTGGCAAAAAGAAAAATCTGGGTGGGAATGAGCATTGATATGTTAAAATATCAACGAGGTTTGTCAAATCATGCTAATCCCTCAAATTATGGTGGTGAAACGCATTGGCAATGGTGCTGGGACGATTACACACCGTCATGCTTTTATGATAATGACGGTGATGGGCTGGTAGATTCGTACAACTGAATTTATCGCTCCGCGTGTGCCGTGTCGCGGGCGACAGGCAGCACGCCGGTGGTCAGCGTTTTCAGCCCAACGAAACCAAGTGTGTAAAGGTGTCAGGTACGTTTGTTTCAGTTAACTTGTATGCTCGTCATCAACACATGGGGGCGTTGGGTGAACCAAACAAGCAGTACTTCCATTTCGATGTTGCGGGCGACAAGTTGAACGCCCACGCTGGGTGGTTTAGGATTCCATTTCGGCGCTTCGGTCGACAGGGTGAACGCACCAAAGGGCAGATTTTTAAGATTAAGGCGAATTACGTGCGATAAAGTAAGCGACCCTGATTGATTAAATTTCGAGTATATCTTTTCAGGTTCTGTATGACAGGCCAAACTTCTTAATTTTTACTGAGCTAATGGCTGCCATATCAAGAAAACATCACTACCTACCAGAATTTTATTTAAAAGGCTTTACAGGTGAAGACGGTAAACTAGCCGTGTTTGACATAGAAAATAACAGATTAAAAACTAAACGTCTTACCCCGAGTCAGATATTCTTTGAGTATGACAGGAACACATTAGAGTTTGATGGCGTAAAAGATGACTTTGTCGAAAAAATGTATAGTCAGTTAGAAACTATTGTAGGCCATGCTTTTAAGAAAATAAAAGAACAAAAAAGTTTTTCATATCTCGATGCACAGGATATGTTTCGCATAATTTTGTTTGCAGGTTCTTTGTACTGGAGAATTCCTAAAACAGATAATTTAATAAAAAGTGAGTTTGAAAATTCTTCACCAGATGAATTGTATTTTGAAATCAGGAATAAAATAACCGGAGAGAAGGCACCGGAAGATTTCATTAACATTATAAAGAAGAATGATGCATTCATCAAGTCATATAGAGCAATTAAACCAGTACTTGACTACATGCATCAGTTTGACGTTTCAAAAATTGAAGACTGGAAAGTTTATTACGCAACTATTAATGACAAAGGCGAACGCAAAGAATTACATCTAATAGGTGACAACCCTATAATATTTAGAAATCCAAGTAACACTGATATATTTCACCAGGAAATAATTATGCCCTTATCTTGTGGAAAGACTTTATACCACACAAGAGGAAAGGACGTAAAAGTTGTTGAGCCAACTGCAAGAATAGATGTTGATCGGATCTTATTTCTCCAATCAAAGAAATACGTATGCGGTCCTGATGGAAGCTATTTGGAAAAAATTGCTGAACACGCATCTCTTTATAAAGATATTTCACCACAAGCAGCAGAGTTTCTAAGAAACAGAGTTTTTGATGTATTTTACGACAATACTAATTAGATCAAGACAACTTATAGATCGCTGCGCATGGGTTAGCTTTCGGGCGACAGTCAGTGCGCCGGTAGTTCAGGCACTCAGCCCAACCAGCAGGGGGTGTAAAGGTGTAAGTGGCTTGTGTTCAGTCAATTTTCGTCCTCGTCATCAGCCCCCTGGGTCGTTGGGTGAACCGGCCATGCAAGTGAGTGTTTCGCGTTTCCGTCTACAATAAAGAACTAACCAATGGCATCTGACCAAAATTTTGTGAATTTTGTTTTGGACCAAATCAAAAATGCAGGCGTAATAACCGCTAAAAAAATGTTTGGTGAATACGGTATTTATTCTGACGAAAAATTATTTGGACTGATATGTGACAATAAATTATTCGTCAAGCCAACCTATTCAGGACGAGAATTTATAGGAAGTGTTTTAGAAGCACCACCCTATGAAGGAGCAAAACCAAGTTTTTTAATAGAGGATAAAATTGAAGATAGCGAATGGTTAAGTGAATTAGTTAGAATATCAATAAAAGAATTGCCACTACCTAAACCGAAAAAGAAAAAATGAAATCCGACTCGCGTGAGCAAGTTATTTTACGTTGCGATCCAAGCGCCTGTCGACAGGCCAAACTTAGGGACAGGCCAGCCTTTTTAAGCGGGTCAGGCCGCGTGTGACAACGGACAATTGGGCGTTGACAGGCCCCAAAAGTCGTCGGTCGACACGAGGCACTTGAGCCGTGGTCGGGCCGACAAACCAGAAAGCTGCCGCGCAGGCTCCGCGCTCAGTCTGAGCGGACAGTGCGTTATCATCGCTTCGCTTAGGGTAGTTGTCGGGTGACAGGATGCAGGCCGCAACGTCAAGCGATGCAGCCTAACGGAACGGGGGTGTAAAGATGCAAGCTACGTTTGTTCAGGTGGCTTCTCCCCCACCATCAACCCCTGGGTCGTTGGGCGAGGTGTGGTCGATGCGAAAATCGCCCCGGCACGGCAGGTTTGGCTTTGCGGGGCAGCGTCTTAGCGGCAGGCAGCCCGTCCCGACACATAATATTGTACTTCAATGAAAATCGAAACGCATCAAATAAAAGATACAAAAATTGCCGAAGTTATTTCAACGGACATGCTCATTCGAACCATTGAAGACGGATCAGATTTGTTAGGTAATTTATATTACCAGGACTCAGACAAGATCATCGTTCATGCAGAAAATATCACCCCTGATTTTTTTGATTTGAAAACTAGACTAGCCGGCGAAATTCTTCAAAAATTTTCAAACTATCGGGTTCGTCTGGCTATTGTTGGTGATTTTACCCAGTATTCAGGTAAGAGCTTCAATGCTTTTATGGTTGAGAGTAATAAAGCGGGGCAAATTAATTTTGTAAGGTCAGTATCAGAAGCTTTGTCCAAACTATCAAAGCAGTAATTAAAACAAGTAGAACTTGCGGAGAGGGGGCCGTGTGACAAGTCGCAAGTCTCGTAAGGCAGCGTTCAGGTTTTCAATTCCGGATCGCTTGATATATGTTCAACGCCCAGGTTGGGAGGATTATGATAGGCATGCTGACAGTAGAAACGACTTTTCATTAGTACTACCATTAAACATTCTTTATATGCAATCAACAACTCATCTTGTCCGCAAATTGGACTGGTTGTATGCGACCCTCCGCTTTTTCCGAAAGCACTTAGCTGTCATCATGAGTCTTGGACTTGTCGCAGGTTTAGGCAGAGTCGTTCAACTAGGGGGGTTTGGAGAAATCCCAGCATGGATGAACGTCATGGTAGAAATTCTGGTCGAATCCAGCCGCTTACTATTGTTTCTGTATGTTTTGGGCTTCGCCAGTGCCACCACCGGTGCATTGCGGGTAAAGCACTTCCTATTGCATAAGAAAGATCGAAGTCACTATTGGCGTGTTGCTCTACAACGGTTGAGACAAAATGGGTTGTCCATACTGCTGAATATTATCGTTTTTGCCTTCATCGCCTGGGGTATCAATTATCTGATTGATTTGCTGGCTTATGAAACCTGTCTTTATTTGACCTTGAAACAAGATGGTATTCTAACGGATTCATCTTCCGAATGGACCATACTACTGTTCTTCAAAAACCTTTCAGTAATTCCATTCACGTTGGTTTTCAACGCAGTATTCCTGCTATGGATTACGGGTAAATTACGAAATTACATCCCCCCCATCCCTAACGGCAAATTTGATTAGCAGCTAAATTTTCCTCTGCATATCCATCGTTGGGGACGGGTTACCCGGCCCGAAGGCAGGAACTAACCCGCCCGAACGTGTGGAAAGGGTCAGGTAGTTATGTTATAGTTCGTTTTTCGCCCACCCTCAACACCCGTTGGCGTTGGGTGAGCACCTCGCGAACATTAGCTTTTGACCGGATCATCAGCGAAATTGTTCAAGTATTTTCGCTACTTTGTCCTTGTCTTTGAGCCAGTTATAAAACGACACGGCAACCATGAAACTAGTCATCCTCATCTGTCTGCCATTGCTGGTGGCTGCTCAGGAAAGCAGCTTGCCCCCACCTGTCGCCCAGTCTCAGACACAACCAATGGAAGGTTCATGGACTTTTGCGTTTTCGTTTCCCATCAGGGTAGTTGGGGGCTCAGTTACAGCAATCAGGCAACATATGGAGCAAACCGGATGGGCCTCTACTACCCCGTATTCGTGCATCTTCTTTTGCGGTGGCCCTTACAATTATCCAAGAATTCGCCGGTCCGTTTCGTTCGATCTGGAGGTCGGGTATCGGAAAGCGCCAAGACATGGTTATTTTATTGGCTTCGGGGTACCTGAGGTAGCTGAGATTACCGGCAGAACCCCTGGTGGAACATACCTGTATCTGAAAAGTAGACTTTTGTACGGTTCTGTCCGCTGGGCCTGGTATTCACGGAACAGCCGATTTATTAACAGCATCGGCCCGGCCCTGCTGGTATCGCGTGATGCTGAATCAGTGGGCCCTGGCATTGGATCATCCCATACGCAGGTATGTCCGGGTGTGCAGTTGAGCAGTCAGTTTCGGTTTATTGACCGGCGCACCTGGTTACTGGCGTTTAAAGCATATTTTCGAACTGGTCTCTCGGCAACCACGCAGACGTATGAAAAGCAGGAGCTTACGTTCTCGCCAACGGGTTCCACCACCAGAAGCGTGCAACTACCGGGCCGCAAACTGCCGCTAACCCACGCCAATATTGGCTTACAAATTGGACTCAAGTATCGGTAAACGCCTGAACCCAACAATTGAGTCTGACAGCGTGTGCTATCAAAATTAACTGGTGCGCAAAATGCCCCTGACGAAATATGGGGCGACAACGTACCCGCCTGGGTGAACCCTCTGTACCGGATGATGATTCCAAAACGACCTTACGTTTAACCAATCCCTAAAATGAAGCCGATTGTATTCCTTCTTATCTTGGCGTCATTCCTGATGACAGCATGCAAAACGAGTTATAGAACAAAAGAAACGCAATCAGGTATGAAAACTGAAACAGAAAACAGCGCGACAAACCAGACGCTTGCCGCCGTTGAGCGCTTCAATACAGCGTTCAATCGCCACGATGCCGATGCGGTGATGAAAGCGATGACCGAAGATTGTGTCTTTGAAAATACAAATCCACAACCGGATGGTACCCGGCTGGTGGGCGCAGAGGCTGTCGGGGCGTATTGGAAAAAATTCTTTGCGTCTAATCCGGATGCCGTTTTTGAGACGGAGGAGCTATTTGCCCATGGCGACCGGTGCGTGGTCAGGTGGATCTACCGCAAGACAAAAGATGGAAAACCCTGGCATTTAAGGGGCGTGGATATTTTCAAAGTTCGAAATGGGAAGGTGGCGGAAAAACTGGCTTACGTAAAAGGCTGATGCTAGAGCTTATATTTTGTCAATCTGCTACATTTGCCGATTGATAATGAGCTAACCTATGCGTAAAATTTACTTCATCTTTTTCCTTTTACTGGCTCAGCTTTCCGGTTACAGCCAGGTTGTTACCACCATACCGGCCTTTCCCACCGCCGATCAGGAAGTCACCATCATTTTCGACGTGTCCAAGGCGCAGGACACCCGCGCCCGTGGCCTGCTCGGCAAAACTGACGATGTGTTTCTCTGGTCGGGAGCCGGCAGCACCGAAACCGGCAACGCCTTTGAATTCCAGCCCACGGGCCAGACCGACTTCGCCAAACCCTTCGAGCCTGGTAAAATGACTTCACTGGGCAACAATCGCTGGCAGATCAAACTGGTCCCCCGGCAGTATTTCAACGTCCCGGCCAACCGGCCCATACGCCGGCTTGGCCTCCTTCTGAAGAGTGGCAATGGTCAGGCGCAGACCGAAGACGTTTTCATTCGCATCTACGAAAACCGGCTGAGCGTTGCGCGGCTCTCCCCCACTGAAAAGAATTTCTTTGTCGACCCCAGTCAGGATCTGCTGGTCCGGGCAACGGCTTCGCAGCGGGCCAACCTGACGCTGTTGCTCGACAATACGACCGTCGCAACGGCCGCCAACCAGGACTCGGTCCGCTTTACGCTGAACACAGGCACCCAGCCGGGCCAGCGCCGGACGGTGATCTTTCGCGCTCAGACCGCTACCGAAACGGCCGCCGATACCTTTTACTTCACCGTCCGGCCGCAGTCACCCGTAGCCGCCTTACCGGCCGGTCTGCGGGATGGTATTACCTACCAGGGAGCTAATCGGGCTACGCTGGTGCTGTTTGCCCCGCAGAAAAGCTTCGTGTACGTTATCGGGGAATTTAACAATTGGAGCCCCGCGCCCCAGTACCTGATGAACCGTACGCCCGACGGCAACCGCTACTGGCTGGAACTGAACAATCTGCCCGCCGGTCAGGAGGTAGCGTACCAATACCTGGTCGACGGCACCCTTGCGGTGGCTGACCCGTATGCCGAGAAGATTCTCGACCCAAACAACGACCGGTTTATTACCGCTACGACGTATCCAAACCTGAAGGCCTACCCGACCGGAGCCTCCGGCATTGTGTCGGTGCTGAAAACGAACCAGACGCCGTACACCTGGAAAGTAAACAATTTCCAGCGCCCCGACCCCAAAAACATGGTGGTGTACGAGCTGCTGGTGCGCGATTTTGTCGGCACCCGCAATTACAAAACTGTTGCCGACTCCATTCCCTATCTGAAGCGGCTGGGTATCAATGCCATTGAACTGATGCCCATTATGGAGTTCTCCGGCAACGATTCCTGGGGCTACAACCCGATCTTCTACTTCGCACCCGATAAGGCCTACGGCACCAAAAACGACCTGAAAGCCTTTATTGACAAATGCCACGAAAACGGTATTGCCGTGATTCTGGACATGGTGCTGAACCAGGCCGATTACGAGTTTCCGTACGTACGCCTATACTGGGATGGTACCAAACCCGCTGCCAACAACCCGTTTTTCAACCAGCAGGCCACGCACCCGTTCAGCGTCTTTTTTGACTTTAACCACGAAAGTCCGGCTACCCAGGCCTATGTCGAGCGCGTCAACCGCTTCTGGCTGGAAGAGTATAAGTTCGATGGGTACCGGTTCGACCTCTCCAAAGGCTTTACCCAGAAAAACACCGGCAGTGATGTTGGGGCCTGGAGTGCTTATGATGCCAGCCGGGTAACCATCTGGAAACGCATTTACAACCAGATCCGCAGCGTTGACCCGACGGCCTACGTCATGCTGGAGCACTTTGCCGATAATACCGAGGAGAAAGAGCTGGCCGACTACGGTATGCTGTTCTGGGGGAACCTCAACGACCCGTACCGCACCCTGGCCAAAGGCTTCAATGCCAACCCCAACTGGATTTCCTACAAGCAGCGCGGCTGGCAGAGCCCTTACGTAGTGGGCTATATGGAGAGCCACGACGAAGAGCGACTAGTGTACGACGTCCGGCAAAACGGCGGAGCATCCGGAAACTACAACACTCGCACCCTGCCTACGGCGCTCGACCGCGCCAAACTAGCGGCTGCCTTCTTCCTGCCCATCCCCGGCCCGAAGTTGATCTGGCAATTTGGCGAACTGGGCTATGACGTGTCCATCAACGAAAACGGCCGCACCGGTGCCAAACCCATTCGCTGGGAATACCTGCAGGACCCGGAACGCCGGAAATTGTTCCGGGTGTACCAGGAACTGATCAAGCTCAAACTGACGCAGCCGGCTTTTCAGACCAGCGATTTTACCCTGAACGTCGATCAGCCTGTCAAACGAATCACGCTCAACCACCCGAGCATGACCGTTTTCCTCATCGGCAACTTTGATGTGCAGCTGCAGGCAACCCAGGCCAATTTTCCCAGAACGGGGAAGTGGTACGACTATTTCACCGGGCAGGAGGTTGAGGTAACCAATACGCAAACGGCCCTGTCGCTGCAGCCGGGCGAGTTCCACCTCTACACCACCGAAAAATTAGCCACCCCGGAAGCCGGACTGGTACCGTACTCCGGCTCGTCGACGGGCACGGTAACCGGACTGGAGCCGGTACTGGATGACATCCTCCTCTTCCCCAACCCCACGGCGGATGCAGCTATGGTCGAGCTGGAAAACAGCTATTTCGGACCGGTCGAACTGCAACTCGGGCTACCCAGTGGTCAGATGGTGCGGTCGCAGACGGTACAGAAAACAACCACGCGGCTCCGGCAGCCCATCAGCCTCCAGCAACTACCCACGGGCCTGTACTGGCTGAAAATCCGGCAAGGCGACAGGCAGACGGTTCGGAAGATTATGAAGTGGTAACTCTTTTGTCATGCTGACGCAGGAAACACCTCATTGGTAGTTTTACCAGTAAGATGCTTTGGCACCGGCCTTTAGGTTTGTGGTGTAGTAAGATTCTTAGAAATAAGGTAGCTTACTAGAAGAATAACAGAGCGGGCTTGCCTATGGCATACCGGCCTGGCTCAC
>NZ_BAABHD010000063.1:0-28300 GCF_039541915.1 Nibrella saemangeumensis | reverse complement strand
GGCGCGATTGTATTCCGCTTCACGGAGTCGCGCTAAGCGGAATACAATCGCGCCGGCGACCCGGTCCGCTCTACTCAATCGTCACTTCATCGACCAGCAGCCAGGCGTCCTGGTTCGGCTTGGCAAAATCAGCTGGCGTTTTGCCGGGATTTTGGGCTGTAATGCGAACGTACCGGGCACTGACCGGCGTAAAGCGGGTTTCCAGCCGGACAACAGACTTTTGTCCACGCTGTTTGTAGTCGACGGGCAGCGTCTGTACGATTCGGAAATTCTGCCCATCATCGGAAACGGCTACTTCCACTGCCTTAGGCAGCAGCATATTGTCGAAGGTACTTTTACCGATGCCAACGGTTACCCGGCTGATCGGCGTGGGTTGATTTAAGTCAAATACCGCGTTGAAGTCCTGCGCCTTAAAACCGACCATCGTGTTAAAGTCGCGGGCGTAACCAACTTTGCCATCCGTCAGGGCGTTGTTGCCACCACCCGTATACCTCGTCGGCTGATTCGCCAGTTTGTATGACTTGCCCGTTACTTTCGATACCAGAAATTCTTTGCGGTACGGGTGGCCCTGCTGCGGGTACTGCTTTTCGGGAATCGCAATGGCGCGTAGTACTGTGGTTTTGTCCAGCATAAAGACTCCCTCGTACTTCTTCGAGGATGGACCAGGTTCGGAGCCATCGGTGGTGTAGCGGATCTCGGATACGGGTACTTTGGTATTCAGCGCCATTTCCAGTTGGCCATTGGGTAGCGGCTTGGTAGTCGCCGTTACTTCGTACAGGGCCGGGGCGTAGTTGACGCCGAGGTATTTGAGCCGGGCAAAATGCGTCTGAATACGTCGGCTGAAGTCAGTCCAGTTCTTCTGGTCTTTGGGTGTCCAGACTACCTCTGCCAGTGCGGCTGCGCGGGGCCACACCATGTACTCGACATACTCGGATGTCCGCATGTATTCCGTCCATACGTTGGCCTGAGCACCAAGGATATACTTCGCCTGTTGCGCGTTGAGTTCTGTGGGTGTCGGCTCATACGAGTAAGTTTCGTCCAGGGGCGTATATCCGCCGATGGCGATGGGCTCCTGCGCCGGATCGGCCTGGTAGTGGTCGAGGTACACAAAATTACCGGGTGTCATCACCACATCATGATTCTGTCTGGCTGCTTCAATACCACCTTTAATACCCCGCCATGACATTACGGTAGCGTTTGGCGACAAACCGCCTTCCAGAATCTCATCCCAACCAATCATTTTCCGGCCCTTCGACGTAATAAATTTGTCGAACCGGGTGATGAAATAACTCTGCAGTTCGTGCTCATCCTTAATCTTCAACTGCTGGATCAGGTTCTGGGCAAACGGACTTTTTCGCCAGGAACCTTTGGGGGCTTCGTCACCACCAATGTGAATGTACTGGCTGGGAAACAAGGCCATTACCTCCGTCAGAATATCTTCCAGAAAGGTGAAGGTCTTTTCATACGGGCAATAAATATCCTCGAAAATTCCCCACTTGGTAGCCGTTTCATATGGGCCGCCGGAGCAACCGTATTCTGGATACGCTTTCAGGGCCGCCAGGGAGTGGCCGGGCAATTCAATCTCCGGAATTACGTTTACATATTTCGACTGCGCATACCGCACTACCTCGCGTACTTCGTCCTGGGTGTAGAACCCGCCATAGGGCTTTTTATCGTACACCTGCGGATCGTAGTCGTAATACTGACCAGTCAGGGTTTCGTTTCGCATGGAGCCGATTTGGGTCAGCTTCGGGTATTTCTTGATCTCAATGCGCCAGCCCTGGTCTTCGGTCAGGTGCCAGTGAAACTGGTTCATCTTGTGCAGCGCAATCAGGTCGATGTATTTTTTGATGAAGGCAACAGGGAACATATGCCGGCCCACGTCCAGGTGCAAACCCCGGTACACGTAGCGGGGCTGGTCTTCGATGCGGCAGGCAGGCATGGACCAGGTAACGGTCTGGGTCACGCGCTGCGGACTGAACACCTCGGGAGGCAGTAGTTGGTACAGGGATTGGACGGCGTAAAAGAATCCCTTAGGTTTGTAGGCTTCGACCTGCACCAGGTTCGGTTGAATGTCGAGCCGGTAGCCTTCTTCGCCAAGCTGGGAGTTGGTCGACGGGACAAACGAGATCAGGTTGCCGGGTAAGGCCATTTTATTGGTATTGCGCAGGGTTACGCCCAGCCCGCCGGCGGTATTAAGCTGGCTGACGAAGTTCTCCGCGATAGCTTTCAGTTCGGCATTGGCAAACGGAGCCATTACCGTGGTGGTGCGACTCACCTCAAAGCTGCTTTGGCGGGGTTCCAGTTTGGCCGGGCGGGGAATAATGGGGTAACGGTCTTCCGGAGAGGCATTGGATGCCTTATTTTCCGTTTGACTGTACCCGCAGTTCAGTAAACTAACGCAGAGTAAAAGACAAGAAATGATTCGCTTCATAGGGGATAAGGTAGGCTAAATTGTCTTGTCAAAAGTACAGGATTTTTATAGACTATTAGAAAACGTACATGATACGCGCCACATTTTTCATATTTTTTATCTTTTTGTCCGGGCTTGTCTTCGCCCAGACACAAACCCACCATTATGCTATTGAAATAGCCGGTGTAAAGGTAGGGACCATGACCGCCACCCGGCAGCAGCAGGGCGATCAGGTCCTGTATACAACCCTGAGTGACGTAAAGGTTAACCTGCTGGTTTACAACCTGAAGATCTTCTATAAAACTGATTGCCGGTTCCAGAATGGGCAGTTGATGCTATCGACGGTAGAGGCCCGGACCAACCGGGGGGACTTCTTTTCAAAAACCGAATGGAAAGGGGATCATTACGACATTGTGGCCGACCAGTACAAGTACAACCGCCGGACGACCCAAAAAGAAAAAATTGACTTTTCCGTTACGACCTTGTACTTTAGCGAACCTGTTCACCGCAGCAAAGTATTTACCGAGTATTTCGGGGATTACTTTAACGTTACGAAAACTTCGCAGGGGAGATACCGGACCGTCTTCGACGACCGGGAGGACGAGTACATCTATCAGCAGGGGATCCTGACCCGGATCATCAAGAAAAATTCGTTGAAGAATTATGTAATACGGTTGCTGGATTGATGCCGGCGTAGTGACTACGTGGCTATAATCCTTTGCTGCAGCAATACTGTTGCTCCGGCATAAGCATCCGAAGCTTGCCGAATCCCTCGTCTGAGCGGGTTCGTGAATGCGTAACCATCCGTAGCTTGTAACTTATGAGAAAGCTGCTATTGATAGCGGCCACCACAATGATTTTGTGGGGGACTGGCGTAGCCACATCCATCGGGCATGCCCAGACACTGAATGTCGCTGCGTCAAGTATTCATTTCTGCGGGGAAATTTTACCCGCCCATCAGCCGGCCATTGCCCAGCGCTGGCTCAAAAGTTTAACCCGGCAGGCGGCCTACTCCGATGACCTCCGCGCCATGAAACGCCGGGCCGCCGTGGTGTTCCCCATCATTGAGCCAATTATTGAGAAATACAACATCCCTTCTGATTTTAAATACATTCCGCTGATTGAGAGCGAATTGATCGGTAATGCGGTATCGTCGCAGGGTGCGGCCGGTTTCTGGCAACTGATGCCGCAGACCGCCCGAACGCTGGGGCTGCGGGTGAACCGCAAACACGACGACCGGATGAATCTGCTGAAGGCCACTGAAGCGGCCTGCCGGTACATCCGGTCACTGCACCGGATACTTGGTAACTGGACGCTGGTAGCTGCCGCCTACAACAGCGGCCCTAATTTTGTACGCCAGCTGCGTCGCGAACACCCCGACCAACATCCTATTGAGTTGCCGTATAAAGCACAAACGCAGGCTTATCTCTACCAGGCCGTGGCCGTCAAAGAATTGTTCTCCCGTCCTCAGGTCTATAAAAAATACCTGAAGCCCCGTGCGTTGGCTGCTTTAAGTAAAGACACTGATCCCATTACCGAAGACGAGCGTCTGGCGATTCTTTCCACCATTGAAAAAGCCGCTGAAGAAGCTGATGCCCTGGACGATGAGGCAATGGATACCGGCGCGTTGTCGGAGGTAGATGCCGAAGCGGTTACCCTGCTGGCTTCTATCAGCGATGAGCCTTTCTTTTTGCTGGATGAGAAAAAGCCTATTCCGGCGTCGGTGCCGGTGGTGAATGTGCCGGTTGAGCAGGCACCGGCCGCCGGTACTATATCGACGGTACCGCGCCTGGAAACGCGCAGTCTGAGCGGCAATGCCCTCACAGAAGGGCAGCTGTTTATCTTTGAAGTTGTTCGTCCGCAATCGATCAACGGGGTACAGGTGGGAGTCGGCGATCTGCTGTACGCTCAGGTGCAGTATCTGGATGCCGCATCGGGCCGGGCGTTTCTCCGCACCCAGAAACTGGTGAAAGCCCAGAACCAGGAGACCATCAATCTGAAACTGTCGGCGGTCGAACAGGTGCAGCAGCCGGGCGTCCGGTTCCCCACGCGGGAGACGCTGGCTTCGGGCTGGCGGTTGTCGTGGGAGCAAATCTAAGGCAGCAGCCCCAACATTTCATCTTTTAAATGAACGCCCGACAACCGTCGGGTTTTCATTTCCCCCAGCAGGTAGAGCAGCTTCTGAACGGCGGCTTCGTTCGATAAACCCTCCGGCCGGATGTTGGAAATACAGTTGCGGGATTCGTCGGTTAGACCGGGTTTAGGTTGGTAAGTCAGGTATGCACCCAGGCTATCAGGAGAGGTCAGGCCGGGCCGTTCGCCTATCAGGATCACGACCATTTCGGCGTTGAGCCCATGCGCAATCTCATCGGCAATTGCCACGCGCCCCTGTTCAGCTACGCAAAGGGGGGCCATGCTCCAGTTCATTCGCTTACATTCTACAATCAATTTTGACACTACCGGTATGGCATGGCGGTTAATGGCCGTAGCCGATAAGCCATCGGCAATCACCACGCAAAGATCGGATGGGGCAGGGGCAAGGGCCGTTAGTGTCTCCCGGCTCCGGCTATCAAGCCGCCGGCCGAAGTCGGGTCGTTGCAGGTACTGCCGCCGGTCGGTCGCCTGGCTGTGCAGTGAGAGCACCTGTGGGTGAAGCTTTTCCAGTTGTTCGACTATCGCTGCCGTATCTAATTCGGAATAAACGGCATCACGGGCTCGGGCGTGATCGAGTTGAAAGTCCAGCAGTGCCTGCGTCGGCAAACTATGACCTGTCAGCCCCTGCGCGATACGAGCAGGGGTATAGGACTGAAGAAAGTTCCAGGCATCGGAGGAGACCGGCAGGTCGTTCATACAGGTAGCTCGCTTTTTCTGTCATCCCGACGCAGGAGGGATCTCAAATATTTACCACTAATATCCCTCCTGCGTCGGGATGATAAAAAATTATAAGTTAAACGCCGATTCCAACAGCCGGTGGCCGGCTTTTACGGGTTTCAATTGCAGTTGCTCATCCATAAGCTCCATCTGAAATAACCACTGCTCAAACTCGGGGGCGGGCCGTACGCCTAACTGCCGGCGCAGATAGAGGGCATCGTGAAACGAGGTGCTCTGGTAGTGCAGCATGATGTCGTCGGCACCGGGTACGCCCATGATGTAGGTAACGCCCGCCGTACCGAGTAGCGTCAGCAGCGAATCCATATCGTCCTGGTCGGCTTCGGCGTGGTTGGTGTAGCAGATATCGACGCCCATGGGCAGGCCCAGCAGTTTGCCGCAGCAGTGGTCCTCCAGTCCCGCCCGGATAATCTGCTTGCCGTCGTACAGGTATTCGGGACCGATAAAACCCACTACAGAATTGACGAGCAGCGGTTCAAACACCCGCGCTACGGCATAGGCCCTGGCCTCGCAGGTTTGTTGGTCTACACCATGATGCGCGTTAGCCGATAAGGCGCTGCCCTGGCCCGTTTCAAAGTACATGGCATTCTGCCCAACCGTACCCCGCTGGAGTGATTTAGCAGCTTCAAATCCCTCCCGTAGAAGAGCAAGATTAACCCCAAATGACGTGTTTACCGCTTCAGTACCGCCGATGGACTGGAATACCAGATCAACCGGAGCGCCCTGCTCAATGGCTTGAATGGTGGTGGTGATATGGCTCAAGACGCAGGATTGGGTAGGGATGGTGAACCGCTCCCGGATCTGGTCGATCATATCGAGCAGCCGCACCACGGTCTGCACATGGTCGGTAGCCGGGTTGATGCCGATGACCGCATCACCGTTACCATAGAGCAGCCCGTCTATAAGGCTGGCGGCAATACCCCGGTAGTCGTCGGTGGGGTGGTTGGGTTGCAGGCGGGTCGCGAGCCGCCCCCGCAAACCAATGGTGTTGCGGAAACGGGTAACTACCTCGCATTTGGCCGCTACGGTAATCAGGTCCTGCACCCGCATCAGCTTGGTTACGGCCGCGACCATTTCGGGCGTCAGACCGGCTTGTAACGTTTGCAGCGTCTGCGTCGTTGTATGCTCGCTGAGCAGGTAGTTGCGAAAGTTACCGACGGTCAGGTGGCTGATGGGGGCAAAGGCCGTCTGGTCATGGGTATCCAGAATGAGCCGGGTTACTTCGTCGTTTTCGTACGGGATAACAGCTTCGTTCAGGAAGGTACGCAGCGGCAGGTCAGCCAGCGCCATCTGAGCCGCCACTCGTTCTTCGGCCGTTTCGGCGGCTACCCCGGCCAGCGCATCGCCCGAGCGGAAGGGCGTGGCTTTGGCCAGTAACGTCTTCAGGTCATCGAAGCGGTAGGTTTTCTGCCGGATGGTGTGCTGGTAAGCCATAGCCTGATCTTTGCCCCAAAATAACGCTATCCCTCGTTAATACCAATCGGATGACATATACTTGCTTACTGCAAACTGCCCACTGAGTACTGCTCACTGCCTACTGCTTAAACTCCACCCACCGCAAATTCACCCGGTTCCAGATGTTGATGCCGCCTTTGGTCTCCCGGTACACCACAAACAGCGTATGCTCGCCGGTGGTCGGCTTTAGGTCGGCGGTATACGTGACGTATTCTTTTTGCGGTTTAACGGCAGCCGTGCCAATCGCGGGGCCGTCCGGTGCATTTAAATGAATCTCAAACTGGCCGGTCAGCTTGTCGGTATAGGTCTCCAGATCGAGTTTACGGACGCCGGTTAGATCGATGTTGTTGAACTGGATGTACGCTCCGCTTTCGTTATACGCCATCACCACCGGCTGGCCCGGCCGGCCGGGGTTCTGTTTGGCTACGGCTTTGAAGTTATCGGCCGAGGCCGCCAGCAACCGGGGAGAGCGCAGCACCACCGTTGCCCTCGATGTGAGGGGTGCTATACCGTTGGTGCCTTTGTCGGTGTAGCGAGCGGTTAGCAGGTACGTACCCGGCTCAGTTGCCAACGCCGGTTGCCGGTTGGTCTGCACCGTACCCTGCACCGGTATGGTCACCTGCGCTTTGCCCAGCGACAGAATATATTTCACCATTTCACCGGCATCGGTCTGAGACAATTGCGGGTGCGCCGACATTACATGCCCGCTGTCCCAGTTGCCACCCCCACCGGTAATAATCTTAGAGGCCAGTTTGCCCACGGCCGCTTCATCCTTCCCGTACCGACGGGCAATGGCTACATAGCTTGGCCCGACCGATTGTTTTTCTTTGGCGTGACAGGCTATACAGTCGCTGCGCTCGATCAGGACCTTGCCGATCAGCGCGGGCTCCTCGTCGGTATTAGCGGCCAGTTGGATCTGGTCGTAGCCCTGGTCGAGGTAGTCGAAGGTAACGCGCACGCTGGCGGGTGAAATGCCTTTGGCCAGCGTACCGTCTTCGCGGTCCTGCACCGAAACGGTATAGGGGATAGGCTGAGTACCCCAGTAAAACGACCGGTTGCCGTTGAGCTGAATCGCTACCTTCGGCGGCTCGTTTCCTACCTGAACCGGCAGGCGGGCTTCGGAGCTGTTCCCTTCCGAGTCGATCACTTTCACCCGTGGGGTGTACTTGCCGGGTTTGGCAAAGGTAAACAGGGCCTCGGGGCCGGTGGCCTGCGGTTTGGGGCTGTTAGTGAAGTACCACTCGTAGCGCAGTTTATCGGCTTTGTCGTAGTCGAACGAAGCGGCTGCCGAGAATTTCACGGTCAGCGGATGGCCGCCTACCGTTTTGTCGGCCGACAGCCGGGCGACGGGTTTGCGGTTGCCCCGGTGGTATTCGATGCGCACCAGTTTGGCGTTCAGGTTCTTGGCCCTCCAGTAGGTGCCGTACTCCAGCATATACAGGGCACCATCCGGCCCGAATACCATGTCGACGGGTTTGTTGAACTCCGTCGAGGGCATAAAGGGCTCCAGCCGCTGCAAATCGCCGTTCTGGTTCATGGTCACCGTAAAGATCCAGTTCCGCATCCAGTCGTAGATAAACAGCTTGTTGTCGAAGTACGACGGAAATTTCCACTCCGAAGCCGCATAGTCCTCCGAGTGGTAGACCGGGCCGGCCATGGCGTTGCGGCCGCCCGTACCCAGCATCGGAAACTCCGGCGATTCGGCGTACGGGTACCAGATAAAGGCGGGTTGGGCCGGTGGCAAAATGGTCAAACCCGTGTTGTTGCGGGAGCGGTTCATGGGAGCCTTCGCGTTGAACGGCTCGCCCGATTTCTTCGCGTCAAAATCGTAGGCATAGTAGGGTTTGTTGTCGCCTACAAAATACGGCCAGCCAAAATTACCCGCCTGCCGGGCTTGCCCTACCTCATCGTGTCCGCGCGGACCGCGCATCAGGCTGTCGGTACCGGCATCGGGTCCTACTTCGCCCCAGTAGAGATAACCTGTTTTAGAGTCAATAGAAATACGGAACGGGTTGCGGTGGCCCATAGTGTATATCTCCGGCCGGGCATTAGGTAACCCTTTCGCGAACAAGTTGCCCGCCGGGATGGTATAACTGCCGTCCGGTTCCGGATGGATACGGATGATCTTACCCCGCAGATCATTGGTGTTGGCTGATGATTTCTGGGCGTCGAAGCGGATGCGGCCCGGCCGGTCGTCGGATGGGCTGTAACCGTCGGATTCAAAGGGGTTGGTATTGTCGCCGGTAGAGAGGTACAGATTGCCCTGCTTATCAAACTCCAGCGAGCCGGCTGAGTGGCTGACCCCTTCGTGCAGCAGGGGTATCTGAAGCATCACCTTTTCGGTGGTGGTGAGCAGGCTGTCCTCGCTCAGGTCAAAGCGCGACAGTTGGTTTACCCACTGACCGTTGACCTGTTGCGGATTGCCGTAGTAGAGGTATACCCAACGATTCTGGCTAAATTTTGGGTCGAGTGCCAGGCCCAACAACCCGTCTTCTCCCATAAACCGGACGTTCAGGTCTTTTAGTTTTTTCTTCTGGTTGGTTTTTGGGTCAAAGCGAAAGATACCCCCGTTTCGCTCGATGTAGTAGATGCGGCCATCGGCGGCAATGTCCAGTTCCATCGGCTCATTGAGGTCATTATCCAGAACTACCCTGGTAAAGCGGCTTTCGTCGGGTGGCGTATCCTGAACCGGATTAATCCAGGCGGTTACGAACAGGAGGGTAATGACTACAGCTGCGAATCTGCCAAACCAGTTGACCATTTTCTTAAGACGTTTGCGGGTATGTGTAGTTTACTGTAGAGAAAAGAGGCTTTTCTGGGTCTTATACCATATGCCAGCGTCAAAACCGATACTGCACGGCCAGCCACGCACTGCGTCCCGTTCCGGCAACGCCGGAGCCGTGGGTGCGGTAGGCTTCGTTAAAGAGGTTTTGCAACTCGGCGCTGACCATGAACGAGCGCCACTGGTAGCCGCCGTTGAGGTTGACAACCTGCCAGCCGGGGGTGCCGCTCTTTCCAATCCGGTTATCATCCATATCGCCTTTTGCCAGCCGGGTTTGCGCCCCGGCCAATAACACCTCCGCCCGGACCCAGAATGAAGCCGGTGACTGGTAGGTAACGCCCATGCGGCTGTTCAGCGGTGGAATGCGCCGGAACGGTTCATTGGCCGTCACATTCTGCCCGTAAGTATACACCAAGCTGCCGTAGGCCAGCCAGTTGCGGGCAAACTCCCATTCGGCTTCGGTCTCCAGTCCCCGGATAAAGGCTTCGGCGCTGTTTTGCTTCAGATAGACCGGATAGCCCTGAATGGAGTCGCGCCCCATGCGCACCCGGCTGATGAAGTTGGTTAGCCGGGTGTAATACCCCAGCACTGACGCCGAAAAACGCCCGGTGCGTACTTTTACGCCCGCTTCGGTATTCAGCGAGCGCTCCGGTTCAAGGTTGCTATTAGGTGTCTCGTACCGGAAGTCGACAATGCCAAGTGTGCCCATATCGTCGATGTTTGGTGCCCGGAAGGCCGACTGCACCGACGCCACTACCCGCACCTGGGGCACCACTGCGTAAGAAGCACCGACGTTACCCACCAGCGCCGAGGGGCTGATGGTGGACTTGCCCAGCGTCTGTTCCGGAATAGTAATCTGGTAGGTGTTGTAGCGGCCCCCGCCGGTCAGCGTCAGCCGGTCAAACGTCAGCGTATGCAACGTAAAGGCGGCCAGGCTGTTCATGGTGGCCCGGTCGGGGTAGAGGCCGCGTTTGGCGGTTTCGGCACCCGTCTGCGTATTCCGGTCGATGCGGCTGCTGCGCACAAAATCGCTGTACACCTCAATGCCGGAGCGAATCTGCCAGAACGATGTTGGTTCTGACAGGGCCAGCACCGTCAGGCCCTGCGTAGTGGTTTCGTCGCGCTCCAGCACGGCGGTCGGGCTGTCGTTCTTCTGGCTCTGACGACCTTCGGTCTGGCGCTGCCACGAGGCCGTCACCTGCACCGACTGGAGCCACCGGTAGTTGTAAAAACCTTCCAGTCGCAGATAGCCCAACTGCCGGCGCTGCGGATTGAACTGGTTATACCGGAAGTTCTCCAGCCTGACTTTGTGATAAACCGGCACGCTATCCTGCCGCAGGTTCTGGTAGGCGGCCGTCAGGGTGTAGCGGTTCGACAGGCGGAAGCGGGCTTTCAGATCGCCGGAGACCTGATTATAGCCAGTGGGTGACTGGCGGCCCAGACCTTTTCCGGCGACCAGATCCCCAAACATCCGGTAAGCCAGTCCGCCCTGCACCGCCACGGACGAGGAGGAGTAGCCCAGTTCGGTCCGGTTGGTCAGTTCCATGCCATGCGTCATCGCCTTGAAGAACGTATTGCCGCTAAAGGTCCCTTCTTCCGAAAACTGGGGTGTTTTGGTCAGCACGTTGATTACTCCGCCAATGGCATCGCTGCCGTAAGCTACCGAGCCGGTGCTGCGAACTACCTCGATCTGTTCCAGACTCTGTGGATCAATGGTGTTCAGGTACTGGTTCGGGCCGGAGCGGAAGGTAGCGTTGTTGAGCCGGATGCCGTCTACCAGCAGCAGGGTCTGTTGGCCGGTCAGTCCCCGCACAAAGGGTGAACCTCCGCCATGGTTAGTCTTTTGCAGCCAGACACCCGTAGCACCCAGCAGGGCTTCCGGAACGGTGCGGGCTGTCCGTTGCTGCAAGTCCCGTGGGGTAAGTATCGTTGTCATTTCCGGTCGCAGAAAATCCGGCGTTTCGGTGCGCTGGGTCGTAACTACCGTCAGTTGGTTAAGCTGGATGATGGCGGGTGGCAGGTCAATAACCAACGACTCCTGACCAGGTTCAATGACCGGCTCCAGTGTCTGGTAACCTACGGAACGGATCTGAAGGGAATAGCGACCGGCGGGCACTTTTCGGAGTTCAAACCGGCCTTCTTCATTGGTAAGGGTTCCATAGGTGGTTTCGGGTATACGAATGGTCACGCCGGCCAGTGGACGCTGTGTCTGCTGATCGCGCACGGTACCGGTAAGGGTTTGTGACCAGGCTATAGCCGGCAGGAAGACAGCGAGAAGAATGTAGGAGAGCAGAGAACGCAGCGACATCGTGTGGTAGGTTAGGGATGCCGAAAAGTATAAAAGTTTAGTAGTAAAGCCAACAGAAAGGCTTTTTCTTAAAAAGTAGCTTCTATGAGACAACTCCTCTTCCTAACCTTTTTGTCTGTATTTGCCGTAACGTATAGTAAGGCCCAGCAACCTGCCTGGAAACCGGTAGCGGGAAAAATCACGAGCCCCTGGGCCGAAAAAGTTGATCCGGCCAATGTATTGCCCGAGTACCCCCGTCCGCAACTGGTGCGCGCCAACTGGCTTAACCTGAATGGTCTTTGGGATTATGCCTTACAGCCAGGTATCCAGACCCAAACTCCTCCCGCAGCTTTTGCCGGGAAGATCCTAGTACCCTACGCCATTGAATCGGCGCTGTCGGGCGTCGGTAAGACTGTCGGTAAAGACACGGTACTATGGTATAAACGGACGGTAACGCTGCCCGCCAACTATCGCTCCGGTACCGTGCTGCTGCACTTCGGGGCCGTGGACTGGCAGTCGGATGTGTACGTTAACGGGCATAAAGCTGGTTCGCATAAGGGCGGCTACGATCCGTTTTCGTTCGATATTACGCCGTACCTGAAAAAAGGCACTCAGCAGGAGATCACCGTGCGCGTGTGGGATCCGACCAGCGACGGCCCGCAGCCCCGAGGCAAACAGATCAAAAATCCACATGGCATCTGGTACACGCCCGTCACGGGTATCTGGCAGACCGTCTGGCTGGAGGCCGTTCCCAAAACTTATATTGCGTCGACCCGGCAAACCCCTGACCTTGATAAAAAGACACTCACCGTAGCCTCTCAGCTACAAAATGTGCAGCCCACCGACCGGCTCCGAATTACCGCCTTTGATGGCACTCGCAAAGTTGCCGAGCAGGAGGCAAACCCCGGTACGGATGTGACCCTGCCGATCGCTGAGCCGAAGCTGTGGTCGCCCGAGAACCCTTTCCTGTACGACCTCAGCGTGGCCGTGGTGCGGAACGGCAAAGTGGTCGACGAGGTAAAAAGCTACTTCGCCATGCGCAAAATCTCCGTGCAGCCCGACAACAACGGTATTCTGCGTATGCTGCTCAACAACCAGTTTGTCTTTCAGTTTGGCCCTCTCGACCAGGGCTGGTGGCCGGATGGCCTCTACACGGCACCTACCGACGAAGCGCTGCGCTTTGATGTGGAGAAGACCAAAGAGATGGGCTTCAACATGATCCGCAAGCACGTGAAGGTAGAGCCGGCCCGGTGGTATTACCATTGCGATAAACTGGGTATGCTGGTCTGGCAGGATATGCCCAGTGGCGACCTCGGCAATCGCTGGAATTCGCGGCCGGGCGTGACCGGTATCGAAACCGACCGTGAGCGGACCCCTGAATCCGAACAGATATTCCGCACCGAATGGAAAGCGATTATGGATGCCACCTATAACTTTCCATCGATCGTGGTTTGGGTGCCGTTCAATGAAGCCTGGGGGCAGTTTAAGACGGAAGAGATTACCCGGTGGACGATGGCCTACGATCCGTCGCGGCTGGTCAACAGCGCCAGCGGAGGTAACTTCGTACCGGTGGGGCACATGATCGACCTGCATAACTACCCCGAACCCGCCATGCCGAGTCCCGAACTCTTTGGGACCAAACAGGTGCTGGTGCTGGGCGAGTACGGCGGACTGGGACTGCCGTTGGAGGGTCATACCTGGCAGGACAAAAACAACTGGGGCTACCAGAGCTTCAAAACCGCCGACGCGCTGTATGAGCGGTATGCCATCTTTATCGACCGTTTTGAGCCCCTGATTAAGCGTGGATTGTCGGCGGCCGTGTACACCCAAACCACCGATGTGGAGATTGAAACTAACGGCCTGATGACCTATGACCGGAAAGTTATTAAAATGCCGGCGAATCGCCTGAACGAGATCCATAAAAAGCTGTACAAACCCTCCCTGGTAAGCTTAAAATAACCGCCGGAGATTCGGCGTCCCTAGTCTTGATCAATGGCCCTTTTTCTGAGTATTTTCAGGGAGGGCCATTGGTGTTTTTTACCTGGGGGTTAGGGCATTCTGACTCGTTCTTTTCCTAAGTTTTTTAATTTTTCTATTAAAAAATAAAACCAAACGAAGAAAAAGGTCGTAGGTAAGCACATCAGGCGGTGCAGCCGTGTACCGCCTGATGCCTCAGTTTATTCTTACCTAAAACACAACTTTATGAAAAAAGCTGTAAACCTGTTTTTTCTGCTTTGCCTGTTTACTCAACGTTTAATGGCGCAGGTGGTCGTGGATGCTGAACTGAAAGACGCCTTGAAAACCAATCCGGTAGCTCAAGTAATTGTGACCTTTTACGGCGACGGAGCTCCGCAGCCTTCTCATCTGAGTCTTTTACAACAAGTTGGCATTACCAAAGGACTTACCCTGAAGGCCTTACCCATGGCCGGTGTACTGGCTACGGCCGCTCAGGTCGATGCCCTGGCGCAGCGCCCGGAAATCAAATCTATTTTCCTGAACAAACGACTGACGTATTACAACTTCGACGGTAACAGCCTGACCGGTGTACGGCGGCTGCGCACCGATGCCGAGATGACCGCCCGTAACAAAGGGCTGCCTGTTTCGGGCAAAGGCGTTAGTGTACTCGTCAACGACAGCGGGGTCGATGGTACACACGACGACCTGAAGTTCGGCTCGCACCTGGTCCAGAACGTGCTGGGGTCGACCAACCTGAACGCCGTATCTGACCTGCTGCCGATTACCTACGTGGAGGGCGTTCCCAATACCGACTCCAACTCCGGGCACGGCACGCACTGCGCGGGTACGGTGGGCGGTACGGGAGCCAAATCAGGGGGGAAATACGAGGGCGTAGCGCCCGGCGCGTCGCTGCTCGGCTACGGATCGGGTGCTGCGTTGTTGGTACTCGATGCAATTGGTGGCTTCGACTACGCCCTGACGCACCAATTTCAATACAATATCCGCGTAGTTAGTAATTCGTTCGGGACCAGCGGAGCCTTCAACCCGGCGCATCCGATCAACGTGGCCACCAAAAAGCTGTACGACCGGAACGTGGTCATTGTCTTTGCCGCCGGAAACGAAGGGCCGGGAGCCGATACTCACAACCCCTACGCCATTGCGCCCTGGGTGATCTCGGTAGGAGCCGGTGACAAAAACGGTAAACTGGCCGACTTCTCGTCGCGTGGTGTTAAAGGGCAGGAGGGTACGTTTACCATGGACGGCGAAACCTGGACGTTTAAAAACGAGCCGGGTATTGTTGCGCCGGGTGTTGATATTATCTCAACCCGCGCTATTGCACCGGTTTCGTCGCTGGGTGCCGAGCAGGACGTTGCTGAACTGGAACCGGCTCATATACCCTACTACACCCACAGCAGCGGTACATCTATGGCTACCCCGCACGTGGCGGGTGTTGTGGCGCTAATGCTGGAAGCCAAACCAACGCTGACGCCTGCTCAGGTGAAAGACATTATCCAGAAAACGGCTACCAATATGCCCGGTCGTCAGGCCTGGGAAGTGGGGGCCGGGTATGTCAACGCCTATGCGGCCGTGGATCAGGCGTTCCGGTCGTCGCCGTTTGGCGCAACGGTCAACAGCACGCGGAGGTTTACCAGCAGCGTTAACGCCCGCAGTACGGTTCAGAATTTCTCGGTGAATTTCAATCCGCTGCTGACCACCGGCAACCAGTTTACCTTCCCGGTAGAGCCGGGCACCAACAGCCTTGAAGCGAAAATTATTGCCGGGGGTGTATCGGGAGAGACCGGTAACGCCATCAACCTGATCCTGCTGGACCCCACGGGCCAGCAGTACCGCTCGGGTATCCCGGTGGCCTTTGCCCTGTACCAGGATCGGAGCCTGGCCGTGGTGTCTCCGCCGGCGGGTACCTGGACGCTGCGGGTCGAAGGGCTCAACGGCGTGGCGCTTCCTGAGACGGTGCGGGGGAGTATTACCTTCGAGACAGTTAGCGGCACCACCGGCCTAAACGACATTGCCGGGCACCCGGCCGAAGCATCCATTAAGCTGGCCGTCAGCAACCGGCTGGTCGATGGTCTTAACGGCGTGTACAAGCCCGAAGATGCGCTCAAGCGAATTCATCTGGCCGATTACCTGCTGATGGGGCAGGCCATCCGGCAGTACCTGCCGACCAACGGCCAGAAAACCGTTACCGATGTAACGGGTACCGAACTCCTGCTGGCCGAATCGGTATTGACCAAAGGGGCTGCCCTGCGCGATCGGAGTCACGTATTTAACGGCGTCATGCTGGCGGGTGCCGACGGGAAATTTACCCCGAATGGCAACGTAGACCGCACCGCTCTGGCTTATTCGCTGGTGCAGGCATTGGGGTACCAGTCTTTTGCGCTGGAGCGCAATGGTAAGCCGGTGACGGTAACGGTCGACGGTAAAAAAATTCCCATTGACGATGCCGCCCAGATACCGGCCGGTTTTGAGGGATACGTGAGCCTGGCCCTGGATCTGAACCTGATCAACGCCTTTTTCTCGCTGACGCAGGGAACGTTTGATCTGAAGCCGACGCTGCGGGCTACCTTCAAACCAAAGCAGGTAGTTACCCGCGCCGAGTTTGCCGTGGTTGTGACCCGGACCTTTACGCAATGGGAAACCGCTACCACCCCAACCGCCCGCGCAGCCGCGCCGGAATTCCAGATCAAGGAGGCTGTCGCCTACCCGAATCCCTTCGTCGGTAGCACCACCATCAGCTACAGTCTGCCGCAGGAAGGGCCGGTTACGGTGGAAGTACACGACGTCATGGGTCGCCGGATCAGAACGCTGGTGAACGAACAGAAACCCGCCGGCGATTACCAGGTGAATTTCGACGCCAGTGCGCTGCCCAGTGGAAACTACATGTTCAACGTCACCACGCCCAATGGCATAACGGCCAAGCGACTGGTAGTAAAATAACGTTTGCCAGCTCATTCTTTTGCACGTCCGCGGTTGTAGGCTCCAGCAGCTTGCAGACACAGCCGAGCGGGAAAAAGGAAAACAAAAATCCCGGCCCTGATTCAGGGCCGGGATTTTATATTATCTAACGCGTATGCATAATCAAGCATAATAAGTCACTAGAATTTAATCTTAGCGTGACAATTGCCCGATTAGTTATACAGAAGCAAAGATAAGTTTATAAATCTGCCACCAGAAGTGTTAACAAAACTTTACTTCACTGGTGTGGTACCATAAAGTTGGTTAAAGAGCAGCTTGAAGGTGTTGTGAGCCTGGGCACGGAAGGTAATCTCCGGACCGAAGGCATACAGCTTACCGTTACCCACCGGGGCGACAAAAGCCGCTACGCCATCCTGCAGGTACGACTGCCCCCAGGCCCAGCCACTGCGCAATGGTTTGCTGGTAGGGAACCAGGCCAGCGGTTTCACCGCTCCCCGGGCAACCGCATCCGGAGCTAGTTTGAATACCGGACTGGCCTCAAAATAAATATCCCCTTCGGCCGGCATTCCCCAGGCCGCCTGCTGAGTCGAATCGAGCCTGACGCGGAGGATACTGCCAGGTATGTAGTATTTCTCCGCCGGCAGCGGCCGCTCCTGCCCGCTGTTGGTCATCTCCATCAGGGCATTACGGACGGGAAGCCCCAGGTGATACGCCAGGTTGGTACTAGATCCGATGGTGACTACCGAGCCTCCTGCTTCCATAAATTGCTTCAACTGCGGGATTGATTTGTCGGCGGTGATCCTGCCAAGCCAGTTGCGGTATTCGGCGGGTAGTTCTTCGGCTTTGGGTTCCCGGCTGGCGTAGCTGGACTCGCTGCTTTGTCCGGTTGCACCAACCGCCGGAATGGCACGGGTAACAAACACAATGACATCGTATTTCTTACGCAAATCACCCGCGTCGATCTCCGACGTATACACCACCTGCATGGGGAAGTGATATTGCTCCATCAGCCAGCGCACCCAGCCCGACGGCATTGAGCCGCCGTAGGTATCCCAAAGTGCAATGCGCAGGGGCGCCACTTTTACGGTAGTACCGGCCGGACGTTTAGCTACGCCGGTAACGGTTAATCCAAGTTCAGCAGCGGAGTTCTCCAGCAGCACCTTCGCTTTGGCTGATGATGGCACAAAAAAAGCACCGGTACCAACGGCGGGTTTACCCGGAATCCCTTCGGGCAGGCGATAAACATCCACCCCCGCTTTCAGTAGATCATTCACGGCAGCAAAGGAATTATTGGCGCGGGCGCTCAGGATATACCCGGCAGAAGCCGCTTCCACACGACCTTTAGGGGATTGCAACTCACCATAGGGGAGTTGCTGAAAGGGCCCGTTGAAGTCGTACAAAACCCGATCGAACTGGACGCCCATCTGGTAAGCCAGGGTCCAGCCGGCGGCATCGTAAGGCCGGATCGGCGGACCGCCCGGATACTGAAAATCATTGGGGTGGTCCTGCGGCTCGAACATATCCAGCACATGGGGCCGGAAGGCCTGGTTCGTTTTTACAATATACGAGCCGGTCGGGTATGTCCTGCCGGCTACGGTGAAGTCGGCGGTAGCCCGGTGAATCTGAATACCGGTCCGGATCAGGGCGTTTAAAAATTTGACCGCCGTCGGGAAGTCTGCCTGATCGGCCGGGATAATGAAACCACGCGGGTCACGCAGTGCCGGTGCCTTAAAGACGGAATCGTAATATTTAGCCGGAATGCCACCCCGATTCGACCAGCCAAACGGATCGCTGGTTGCGGTTGTGGTCGTGTTACTACCGGGGCTGCTGGCTTTCCGCAGGTCTGCCTGATAGGCCTGGTTGATGGCTTCTACTTTTTTGGGTGAAAGGGTCCAGTAGTCGCGGCTGCCACGCTCGATGGAGTTTTTACCCATCCGGTAGATGTTGAACAGGAGTTCGTCGCGGTGCCGGGCGGCATAATCCAGCACGGCATAGTTCAATGAGAGCGAGTAATCGATCGACTGCCTGAAATGCCACTTTTGCGGGGTAACCGGGTTTGGGGTATTGCCGTTTGGAATGAGCCGGTTCGGTACCAGCGGTACAGTCTCGGGTGTGGGGTTTCCAATGATCTCCGTCAGCAGGCCGATCATGTTGTGAAAGTGCGTGGTAGTGCGCAGACCACCGTTGTACCAGGTCGAGAAACTGGCCCCGTTGAGCCGGGTAAAGCCGGGCTTGTTCTCGGCATTCAGCCGGTTGTACATGGCCGCGCCGAGTGCATCAATGCCCGTGATCATCAGTGGGTCAAATACGTAATTGAACGGATCGCGGTAGGGTGGACCCGCCAGTACCGAGCCGGCTGGTCCGCGCTGGTGATGGTTGTACATGATCTGCGGGATCCAGTCGACAAACAACTGGCGGCCAATGTTCTGCGTCTCCTTCATGTTCATCATAAAAAAGTCGCGGTTGTTGTCGTGGCCAATGTACTTCTGATACAACCGGGGCAGGTTGTCCTGCGAACGCTTTTCGGGCTTCGGCTCCCGCATGTACCAGTTGGCAATCAGTTCGTGACCATCCGGATTGGCGTGGGTCAGCAGAATGACCACGTTATCGAGGATGCGGAGCGTTTCGGGATCTTTGCGGCTGACCAGTTGCCAGGCTGTTTCGATGAGCTGCATGGTGCCGACGGTTTCGGTCGAGTGCAAGCCACCATCAATCCAGACGATGGCTTTACCCTCGTTGGCCAGGGCGCGGGCCTGCTCGTCGGTCAGGTTCTCGGCGCGGGCCATGGTGCGGGAGATTTCCTGATAGCGACCGAGCTTCTGCATATTCTCCGGAGAGGAGACAATCAGCATATACTGATGACGACCTTCTTCGGTCATGCCGATATCGACCAGCTTGGTACGGTCCGAAGCGGCCAGCTTTTTGAAATAGGCTTCGGTCTGGGTGTAGGTGGTTAGCTGGTAGTCGTCACCGATGCTGAAGCCAAAATGTTCCTTCGGCGACGGCAGCATTTGGGCGTAACCGGCTGTTGCAACCAGCAGCAGGAAAATAAGCAAACGGGGTAGGCGGTAAATCATAGATTACGGTTTATAAATTCCGGTTTTTCTGAAAAACAGTAGTTATTAAAACTTAAATATGCACTAAAATAGCCAAGGAGATGGTAACGGGTTGACTTTTGTGCCTGATCTGAAAAAGTAAAACAAATTTATGGATAAGCTTCTATTTCCACTCATCCTGCTGGCATTAACGACTGTATATGGTCAGAAAGTCCCGGTTCAGGAAAACGCTTCTTACCCATTAAACACCACGGATTATCGGCCGCCGGCGTTCACAGACCCGGATCGTATCCGGAAAATCGAGGCCGCTATACCCACAATCGAAAAGCTTTACCGCGACTTCGCTGCTGCTAACCACGTGCCCGGCATGGCATTCGGGATTGTTGTGGACGGGCGGCTCATCCACGCCAATGGCTTCGGCTATACTGATGTAGCCCAAAAAACGCCCGTCACGCCTAAATCGCTCTTTCGCATCGCGTCGATGACCAAGAGCCTGACCATGATGGCGATCCTGAAACTTCGTGACGAAGGCAAACTCCGGCTCGACGATCCAGTGCAACAATATATTCCGGAAATGAAGCAGATGAAATACCTCACCAGCGATGCGCCCCTGATTACCGTCCGGCACCTGATGACCCATTCGGCCGGTTTCCCGGAAGACAACCCCTGGGGCGACCGGCAGTTAGCTGATACCGACGCGGAGTTGATCAACCTGATCAAAGGTGGTATTTCTACCTCCAATGTACCGGGCGTGGCGTATGAATACAGCAATCTGGGCTTTGCCATGCTGGGCGATATTATCAACAAGGTATCCGGCAAACCCTATCAGCAGTACATAACAGAGACCATTCTGAAACCACTGGGTATGAATGATACGCAGTGGGAATACACCAGGGTGCCCGCTAACCAACTGGCGCATGGGTACCGCTGGGAAGACAATCAGTGGAAAGAGGAGCCCCTGCTGCACGACGGTTCTTACGGGGCCATGGGCGGCCTGATTACGTCCATTGAGGACTTTAGTAAATACATGGTGCTGCACATGATGGCCTGGCCACCGCGGAGTGATGCCGACAACGGCCCGGTCAAACGCAGTTCGGTGCGGGAGATGCAGCAGCCCTGGGTGTTCAGCAGTATGAATCCTCAATTTAAATACCCTGGCGGGCGCGTATGCACTATGGTAAGCGCCTATGGCTACGGCCTGCGCTGGAGCCGCGACTGCCAGGCCCGCGTGTATGTGGGGCATACCGGCGGTCTGCCCGGTTTTGGTAGCCAGTGGTGGGTATTGCCCGAATACGGCATTGGCGTGGTGACCTACAACAACCTTACGTATACCAGCGGCAGTACTGTCAATTGGGCTGTAGTGGACACCCTGATTGCCCTGGCGGGTCTGAAACCCCGGCAATTACCGGTATCACCTGTCCTGGCTCAGCGCAAGGCCGAACTTATTCAGCTTTTACCGGATTGGGCGAATGGGGAGCGGAGCAACATTTTTGCCGAAAATTTCTTCCCGGATCAGTCCGTTGCCCTCCGGCGAAAAGCAGTGCAGGCGCTGTACGCCAAAGCCGGAAAAATACTGCAGGTCGGCGAGTTAGTTCCGGAAAACCAGCTTCGGGGACATTTTCTGATCGAAGGTGAAAAGGCCAATATCGATGTCTTCTTTACGCTAACGCCGGAAAACCCCGCGCTCATTCAGCAACTTGATTTCAGAGAGGTACCCAAATAAGGCACTAGCCAGAAAAAAGATTCCGCTTTTGGAATGGAGCCATCAGGAAGCGCCACAGGATTTTTTGTTTAGTTAGCCAGCGAATACGCGCGCCGTTTCTGTTGGCTGTCAGGATCTGGTCGGCCAGCCAGGGTGTAACGGTCTCAACCCGGTCGGCCAGGATGTTGAAGACCCCCTTGATCCGCCTTTTATCTTCCGGCCAGTCATCATAGCTTTCCGTGAGCAGATCGGTTACCACCATGCCGGGCAGGATAAAGCCAACCTGCACCGGGGTACGTTTCACCTCTTCCACTAAGGCATCGGTAAAATACTGAATGGCATATTTAGTAGTGCCGTAGAGGGTAGTGCCGGACACTTTCATGCCGTTACTGCCCAGCCCGCCGAAGTTGAAGATTCGCCCGTGCCCCTGAGCCAGCATACCTTCCAGCGCTACCCGAGCCCCGTTCATAGTCCCAGTCAGATTCGTGTCCACCACCGAGGCAATTTGCTTATCATCAAGCTGCCAGAACGAGCGGGGTGGCGTGCTTTGACCGGCATTGTTAATCCAGATGTCGATACCGCCAAACCGGGCTGTGGCGGTATCCCACAGCCCCTGAACCGATTGGTAGCTGCCAACGTCACAGGCATAACCAACTACCCGATCGGATGAATGTTTCTGGTGTAGCCGAGCCACGGCATCCGTTACGGATTCCGCAGAGCGGCTGCTGACCACGACCAAACAGCCGCGCGCCAGCAGGGCATCGGCCAAACCGTACCCAATTCCCCGGCTGCTTCCCGTTATAACCACAATCGACTTACTCATGCGGTAAGAACGGCGGAATAAGCCCGTTTGTTGGGGCGTCCCTATTACCGGCAAATCGGAATGGTTGATTGGGACGTCCGTGGTTTGTCCGTGAGGTAGGCATACAGCTCAAGCACAACTCCGCGGACCATAGCCGGCGATAAACCAGCCGTCATTGGTCTTCCGGGTAGTTGGTTATCCGTGGAGATGGTTGCCGTGGTGGTTGGCAGGCCAGCGATACCGTTGAGGGAGGGATCCGTTGCTTTTGCCGCGACTGACCTAGGAACACGGCTACTGGCGTCCGGCAACAACTGGCAGGCGGAAAGACCGCAAACCAGTACGCTTACAATGAACAAAGCCAATTTCCCTGAATAATGTCTCATAGCCTCATGCCGTTGAAAGAGAATAAAACCATACGGTCGTCGCGCTAAGCCGTATCACTTCACTATACGAAAATAGTATACTACTGAACGCATAGCCAGGCCTGGGTGGCTGGAACCTCATTAATACCGGCTGAAGTGTGCAGAACGGTAAATCAATTGAAGGCGGTTGTTCATTGACGTTTGCTAATGACGGGCTGCCCCTGTTCCGCAACGGGAGATAAGAATGCGAGGACTTTGACAGCAACCAGTTTGTAGTTGAAAAAAGCTAGGTACGGCTCAGACGGCCGTCTTAAGCACTTTAGCGAGCCGTAAGCCCGCCAGGGCTGCCTGTCGTTCCGCAACGGGTTCTGTAGTGGTTATATAATCGGCGGGCAGCAACGTGCCATTGTTAGGGTCGGTGCTGCCTCTGATCGTTCCGTTGCGATACGCTTTCTCTACCGCCAGCCGGAAACTGTCTTTTGCCCAGTCTCCCATCTGCCCTCTGCGCGACCGGCGACGATCCCGTTTGGAAACGGCATGGCTGATTTTGATGGCGGTCTGACTGGCTGAACGAAAATCGTCGCTATGCTGCACCAGATCATCCCAGAACCCGTGCAGGCCTATGGTCTGGCCATCGGGCTTCACTTTAATCCTTACCAGATTGCCGCCCTGATCGCCTTTTGGGTATTGCGATGTGACCATAGCCACGGTATGCAACGGCATGTGTATATCACCAACCAGGTGAAAGATCCAGCACAACGCTATGGCCTTGGTACTGTCGGGCGCATGGCCGCTTAGTACACTCAGATTTTGATCATAAGCCTGCAGAATGGTTTCGCCCGAAGGCAGTATGGTGTCGGTGCGGGCAATACCCTGCTCCGGTGCGTAGTAATAATTGATGTAATGCCAGGTTGAGTGATGATACCGGTTGATGCTGCGGATATCGTCGGGCCAGCGGGCGGCCAGCATGAACAAGTACTCATCACGTTCGTCCTCCGACAGGTTACGGTCATTGAGCCTGGGTGCCCAGCGGCTTTGGTACTCCGGATGCTGACGAAGAATAGATAATACCTGCACTAAATCTTTGCGGGAAGAGGCCTTAAGTTGCCGATAGGCTACCGAACCGGTCACCATATGGCCGGCCCGGTTCCAGCCGTATGACTGTATGGGCAGGCATAAGACCAGCAGGCCAAGCCAGCATAGCTTATACATCAGACGTGCTTTCATAAAAGCCTTGTTTTCTATCATAGGAACCTGACAGCGCGAGGAAGGTTTAAAGACGCTTACCGCCTGCCAGCTCGTTCTCCTCTGTTCGTTCGCGATTGCAGTACGGACTAGCAAACCTTATACTTGCGCTTCAACGGCCAGCAGATATACCTGCATCGACTCGCCAACAGTGGCAAGCCAATCGTCATAAGTCCTTATAGCTTCCAGACGTTCGGCCTCTGTGATGTAACCTGCCTCCACGAGCTGAGGCCCCCGAATCTCGGCCACTTCCGACCAAAGGCGGCCGGCAACCGCAAAGGCTGGATCCTCTTTGTGCGTGGTTTCAAATTGGGGGTCAATATGGATATTGGCTAAACCAATGTTGCGCATCAGGCCTGCTAGGTGGTCGGCAATGGCATTGTCAAAACCAGCGTCCGATCGCCATGTCAGAAACGCTGCGTAGAATTTCTGCATGGCTTCCGGCGGTTCGGGTGTCCACTGAATTTTTTCGTGATTATAATCCAGAACAGCCAGATGCCCGCCCGGTTTTAGTAACTGTTTCATTCGGGCCAGTGCCTCCTGCGGGTGGGCCAGCCACTGTAACGTACGGGTACAGGTAATTAGGTCAAAACGCTCGTCGGTATCGAACGAATAGATATCGGCCTGCTGGAACCGGAGTTGAGGTATGTCGGCGGCATTCTGTAAGGCCTGTGCCAGTAAGCTTTCACTTAAGTCGATACCCAGTACGCGGCCCGTTGGACCTGTTTTTTCGGCAATACCCCGCGTAATGGCACCCGACCCGCAGCCTACATCCAGTACCGACAGGCCGGGTTTCAGGTACTTCAGCAGATTGCGATTACTGTTCTCTACGGTTCGGCGTTCCAGTACCGGATTCGGCGCGGTGGGCATTTGGGCCCGGTTGGTAGCAGGTTGGTTAGCCATAAGCTGGATCAAAAGTCAGTGCAAGGTAGTAAGAAGCAGGAACTCGCTGCGTGTTTACGTAAGGCCGGGCAATAGCCATTAACTCAGATCGCATAGATTACACTAACATTCCAATAGCGTGCGAGTTCCAGAAAAGGGTATTACTGCCTGAACGGAAATTAAAGAGAGAAACGATATGCGATCATCAGAAAACGGCAGCTCCGGCGTAGCAACACTATTGTGGGGACTGGCAGGCATCGGGGCGGTGGTAGCGGCCCGCTCTTTTATTAAGCAGAAACGCAAAATAGATTTTACCGGTAAAACGGTTGTGATCACGGGCGGGTCACGTGGCCTGGGGCTGGTTATGGCCCGGCAGTTTGCGAAGGAAGGTGCCCGGTTGGCGATCTGCGCCCGCGACCAGGAAGAACTCGATCTGGCCCAGGCTGATCTGGAGCAGTACGGTGGTACGGTATTCACCTTTGCCTGCGACCTGACCAACAAGGCCGAAGTAAAAGCCTTTATCCATGTAGTGCAACGCGACATAGGGCCTATTGATGTACTGGTCAATAATGCGGGGGTTATTACGGTAACTCCGTTTGAACATGCCACAGAAGAGGACTTCCGGGAGTCAATGGAGACGCACTTCTGGGCATGCTACCACACAATCAGTGAGGTGCTGCCCCAGATGCGGGAGCGACAATCCGGCCGCATTGTCAACATTGCCTCATTTGGTGGTAAGGTACCGGTGCCGCATCTGGCGCCCTACGTAACCAGCAAGTTTGCCATGGTTGGCTACTCCGAAGGGCTCCGGGCCGAAGTGATGAAAGACAATATTTATGTGACCACCGTTTGCCCCGGCCTGATGCGGACCGGCAGTCCACGACATGCCATCATCAAAGGGCAGAACGAGAAAGAATATGCCTGGTTCAAGATAGGAGACTCGTTGCCGATCCTGGCCATGAGTGCCGAGCAGAGTGCCCGAAAGATCATTGATGCCTGCCGGTACGGCCAGGCGGAATTGATTCTTACGCTGCCGGCCAAACTGGCGTCTGTTTTCCACGGGGTCTTTCCGGGTCTGACCTCCGATATATCGTTCCTGGTCAATAAACTGTTGCCCGCACCGGGCGGTATTGGTTCACAGCGCACTACCGGTGGAGCCAGCGAAACCGACCTGACGCAGTCTTTCCTGACGAAACTGACCGACGAAGCCGCTGAGGCTAACAATGAGATGGTAGACCAGAGTGGTGAAGATGTGGTCGAAGAGGATAGGGGCTTACCAAATCAATAGAGGGTTACGGATGAGACCACGGGCTTTAGAGTCAACAGGCCCTGCCTTTCAATTTTCCCTTAAATCGTATGAGAAAGGCCGGCAATCAGATTGATCTGATTGCCGGCCTTTAACAGGCGGTGGGCGGGCTGCCCCGCTACTTCACTTCGAAGTTCATCATCATGCCGTTGTCTTCGTGTTCCAGCTTATGGCAATGCATGACATAAACGCCTTTATACGCGTCGAAGCGGATCAGGACGTCGACGGTTTCAAAATCGTTGACCAGCACTACATCTTTCCAGCCTCTCTCCCAGGGGAACACCCGACCTCTGCCGCCGGTTCTGGAGATGACCTGAAAGGAAGCGCCGTGGATATGAACCGGATGCGGGCCATTGCCATTGGTTTTAAACGTCCATAACTCCGTCTGTCCGAATGGTACCATAAAGTCAATGCGATGCATGTCGTACAGCTTGCCGTTGATTTTACTCATGCCGTCGAAGCTGAAAAATCGTTTCGCTACCGGCGCGGATAAGGTCGGAATCGATGAGGTAACGGTTAACGCGCCACTGTAGGACGCTGACGTATTCGTAACCCGGAACTCCAGTAAATTCCAGCCCGCATTTACGTCCTGAAGCATGACTTTCGTGCTGGGATCCAACGAACCGAAATCAACTAGAACATCGAGCCGTTCGCCTGGGCAGACTTCAATCTGCGTTTGATTTGAAGAGGAAGGGAGTAATCCGCCATCATTACCGATTAAGGTAAAGGGAATCTCTTTGTTGGTGGGAAGATTTGTAGTGGACAGTTTGAGTTTAAAGACCCTGGACGTTGACCCAATCAAGACGCGGAAACGGTACACCGTTTTGTCTACATCCAGGTACGGATCTTTGGTGCCGTTGACTAAAGGCGTTTTCCCAAAATAACCGCCCCCCGTTGGGCTGTAGACCGGATTGCCGGATTTGTCGAGGCTGATGTCGCGGATAACGAGCGGAACCTCATACTTGCCGGTGGGCAGGTTCAGGGCCGCTTCTTCGGCATCCCGAATGATAAAAGCGCCAGCCAGTCCATTATACACCTGTTTGCCGATGGTCATGTGGGGGTGGGGATGGTACCAGTTCAGGGCCGCCCGGTTAATAACGGGGAAGTTATAATTGTACGTTTCGCCTGTCCTGATGACCTGATGGGGCTGACCATCGTTTGCAGGATCGACCAGCATACCGTGCCAGTGAATGATGGTCGGTTCCGGCAGTTTGTTCTGGAACGTTGCCAGGATATTATCGCCGGTTTTGGCGACGATGGTTGGTCCGGGGAAACTGCCATTGTACTGCCACACTGAGGTAGTTGTGCCGCTCCCAATAGTTGCCGTACCGGGGGCTGCCGTAAGGCCAAACGATGAATTGGTAATGGTGGCCGGAATGAATAGCGGATTACGGGCATCCCTTACAATCACTCTGGCGGCTGAGGCCTCCGGTTGCTGCGGAGATGGAAGGGCATCTGTGAGGGTCGTCTCGCACGAAGTCAGTAAGCTTACGGCGGCTACTATCGTCCATAGCCCGGATACAACCAGACGGCTTTTTGGTAAAGGTCCCATTTTGCTGCTTTTTTACCAAAAGTATCGGCGGGCAAAATGGAAAACCATGAGGCTTATCAAGGGCAAACTTGATGTTAGTCAATACGTTAAGGATACAAGGTAGATGGGACTTTTTGTACATTCGCCTTACCCTACGAGTTGGAGTATATCAATACGCTCAAAGTGTTTTTTGTTTAAAGTGGCTATTGGCAGGTTATGAGCAACAGCAGTAGCAGCAATAAACAAATCAGCAAGGTCTATTTGTTTGCGCTTTTTCTTTAGTAGTCCGTTTATATGAACGGCAGTATCCACTGCAGCCTCTGTCTTAGCCCCCGATTAGTTGGACAGATTTTCTAAAATAGTTGAGTCGCATTGACCTGCTTTTTCCCACTTGTTTTGTGGGGTGATGAAACCCAATGACCGGTGACGTCTTTCATAGTTATAGTGATTAAAAAATCGTTTCAGTGTTTCCTTGGCTTCATAGCGGTCCGCCGCCGCGGTAGCTGTCAAACTCATGCCGCTGCATCACGATTTGCTCCAATATGCTGTGAAATGCCTCAATGTAGGAGTTCTCCTCTGGGGTTGCCACATGCGTAAACTCTTGCTTGACCTCCGAGGTCTTCAAAAATTGGCGGACCCGATGGGCAATGAACTGACTGCCGTTGTCATTCCGCAGGATGATCCCTTTCAGTTCATGT
>NZ_BAABHD010000062.1:0-18788 GCF_039541915.1 Nibrella saemangeumensis | reverse complement strand
GTCCAGTTTGACCTGAAAGCGTTGCTGAGTTTTCCGCTGGTTCGGCCACGGAACAAGGGCAATGGCCCCAAGTGACGGATTTTGTACGAAACTGCAAAACTACCCCACCTTCAGAATAGATGACTCTGCCGGCACCTCACTACTAAAATAATGCCATTGGCCATCTAACCAGTGTTTTTCGGTGTAGCGCAGTCGCTGACCAACCTGGTACACAGTCTGGTTGGTAACATATCGGAGTTGGTGTTGAAGCTCAGGCCTATTGGAAAGGTCGTAGGCTAGTTCGGTCAACACCTGCATGTCTAACCGATGATGCGGCCTGGCTTGCCGGTTGGTAAAATCCAGGATTGATGAAGTATCGATGTATCCTACGGTACCACCCGCAAACAGCCCGAAAGGTGTACAGCGGGTACTCATACGAAGGAGGTATTTCAGCCGCGTTTCGGCCACTTTAGGGGAGAGGGTAGCGTTTAGTAGCTCCTGCGTGTTTAACCCCGGAGCCGCAATTCGGATGGCTTCGCTAACGTGTTGATCCGACAATAATTCCTCGATATGACCTGTAGAGAGGCAATGCGTCAACCGCTCAATGGAGAGAAGCGGCTGACGCAGCCAAAAGAAATTCGGCAAACTCATAAAAGTACAGTCACCAGTAGATCTTACCGAACGGGTTTTGCGGCAGGAGCCTGCCCGAAAATAATGCTAGTTGACGTACACACCGAGGTAGTGAGTGGTCCCTTGCCGGCAGAAAGATTCGTAGGATTAGTAGTGTGAGCAGCGGTGCGCTGTTTGCGGTAGTTGAATGAATTCATATAAGTTCAGATGGTCTTGTTTCTCTCAAAACTATCTGCTCTCTATAGCATGTCGAAATTTTTTCGACCAAAGTGGGTTTAGAATAGACAAAGCCTACCGTAAAGCCGATATATACTTTTTAAGTTCGTCCCGGAAGTTCGGACCGATCTGTAATTCGGTGTCGTTGACTAGTCGAATTAAATTGCCATCGATAAGCCGGATGGCTCCCCGCCGGACAATGTGGGAGCGGTGAATTCGGATAAAATAGGGGGGCGGAAAAAGTTCTTCGGCCTTGCCAATGGTGAGATGAGTCAGAATCATCTGTTCTTTCAGATAGACTTTAACATAGTCTTTCATGGCTTCTACGTAAAGAATCTCCTCGTAGGGAATTTGCAGCAGCCGCTTCTCCTCCCGAAGCCATACCGACTGCTCCGAACTACTTACCGTATTAGCCTCGTCAGCGGGTAGGGGGCTAATGGCTGACCAGTTGGGCTGTGGGTTTATCTGCTTTTGTTTAAACTTCACCACCGCCTGCATAAACCGTTCGTAGGAGATAGGCTTCATCAGGTAATCCAACACGGCAAACTCGTAGCTTTTCAGGGCGTGTTCAGAGTAGGCCGTGGTGATAACGATCTCCGGCCGGAGAGGTAATTGCAACTGCAACAGGTCGATGCCGGTCATGTCGGGCATCTGAATATCCAGGAACACCAGATGCGGCTGCCACTGCTGAATGGCATCAATAGCCTGGTGGGCGTTCCCACAGATCGCTACGCACTGTAGATCAGGAACACGATTTACAAATACTTCTATCACATCGCGGGCTGGCGGTTCGTCATCCACGATGATTACTCGATATGGCGAGTTCATATAAGGGGAGGGTTAGCTGGACGCAGAACGACTGAGGCAACTCATCAACTCGAAGCTGATAAGAACTGCCGAAGGCATGGTCCAGGCGTTTGCGCACGTTGGTCAGACCGATACCACCTACCTCCCTGTTTTTGCGGAGCGGCAGGTTATTTTCAACGGTAAAGGTGAGCATGTCCTGGTCAATAGTTAAGCAAATCTTTACCCAACCTGTTTGCGTATTGGCCTGTAGGCCATGTTTAAAGGCATTTTCTACAAACACAATCAGTAGCAGCGGAGGAATGGTGAACTGGCCGGGACTGCCCTGCACGGTGTAAGAGAGGGTAGTACCAGCATCATAGCGAATCCGTTGCAATTCGATATAGCTGTCTAAAAATTGGATCTCTTTGGCTAACAGAACCCGCTCGATCTCTGTCTCGTAGAGTGAGTAACGCATCAGATCCGCCAGTTTAAGTACCGTATCCTGCACCTTATCGGGTGATTTAAAGGAGAAGGAGTAGATGTTGTTGAGGGTATTGAACAAAAAGTGGGGATTGATCTGCGCTTTCAGAAAATTGAACTCCAGCAGCAGGTTTTCTTTCTCTAACCGCTCCTGCCTGAGTCTCGCCGTAAAAAGGTCTTTGAAGGCTTTCAAACCAACGGCGTACAGCAAGTAGTTGTAAAACAATGAATACGAGAACAGGAGAACGATAATGGTATCGAAAGGGATCTGCCACATCGCTAAGCCGGCTACGTGTTCGGCGTTACGGCTGTACACCCCAGGCAGGTTGTCTGGCCCGAAGTAGCGGAGAAAGAAGATAAAATGCCAGTACACCAACATAGAGGTTAACCCGTGTACGCCTAATAAATACAGCATAAACACACCAGGTCGAAACCGCTGGAGAATAAACCGGTGAATCAGCAGGGTAGCCAGTAGGTAGGCTCCAATGGTAAGACTGCTAAAGAACAGGGTTGATATTAAAATATATTGGTGCTGCGCGACCGGATTGGTGATAGACACACCGATTAATTTGAACCCGCGAAAAATGAGCCAAATTGTGGCGGACCACATTAAGGTATGGCGGGCTACCCGATAAGACCGGGCAGGGCTGGTCAATAGCAGGAATAAACGATTTCGGTCTAAGTCAGTTTCCATTATTGCTTTGACATGCCGTCCATGTGAAACGCTGTATGAAAAAACAGGCATTGGGAGTGATTCTAATCAGATTTATGATAGGAAATTTGGGTAGTGGGATCGAATGTTACCAAAAGTAGGTAAAGCCCCATAGCTATTTAAATTTATTCGATTAACAGCCTTTTAGGGTCGATTAACAAGGTTCCAGAATAGACGAACGAAAAACTGAATGCCTTGGGGAAATTCGTAAAAGCTGTTTATCAGCTATTTAGTATAAAGCCAATTACTCCATAATGCCACAAATATTTAGGGCGAAGAGTGACACCTCATGGAGGTGTAGCACGGTAAAAAGCTCAGATTGCGCTGGCTCTTTAGATATATTGACGATATTGTTTATGTCAGTGGAGTTGACCGGTAGTCATACAGTCAAGTAGAACTCGACTACTCGGTCTGTTTAGAACACCAAATGAAGGGTTTTCTGGGTACCTGTCCCTCGGTATCGAACCGGCTGGGACCTGTGTCCCGCGCCGGCGGCAGGTACAATCTGGCAAAGCAGCCCATTATTTTTTACTTGGGTTCATATCGCCAAAAATTTCACCAATCGACTGCGGCTTAGCTGACCGGCCAATGGATGATGTTGATGGTAGTGGAGATTTGGGTACCGGCGCGGAAATTCCGTCGGCCGGCTGAAAGGGAAAGATTGATAGCTGCGGCAGCGGAGGTGTAGGCACTTGGGTAGGCTGTTTGTCAATTCCGAGGGACTTCACCAGGTATGCTGTTCGGTTCCTGACTTTCGGCCGTAAGCCATTAGAGAGCTCTGAATCCACTCTGTAGAACGTCTCCAGGATGGTAAGATCCGACACGATCAACTCTTTCTGCCAGTCCGTCAATTTGTAGTTAGCCATAAGCTTCCAGGCAGCCTGAACAGCTTCGTTAATAGGCATGGCATTAATAAATTGCCGGTCCTGCTCAACATTCTCCAGCGCTATCTGTCGTTGTGTTTTGATGGAGAACTCCAATTCAAGAATCCGCTTGCCTTCTTTTTTAGTTGGCTTCCAATCCAGAATCATTCCTGCTTTCTCCAATAGTTCTTTCTGCGCCCTAACCAAAGCATTCCGCTTAAAGTCAGCGAATGAGTGTTGCTCCGGATAGTTGACCATGTGGCGCAACCGATCCACCATGTAGCGAAATTGGTTCTGACCGCGGTGGTGATACATCGACACGATCTCGTAGAAGCGCTGGGCGTACACTGATCCTAATGACAGCATGATATCCAGGTCGTACTTGGTGTAGCGCTGGCCAAGCTCCGCAAAGTGCGGAACAACATCGGCGAACATCGTCAATTCGATAACCTTTTTACCATCTACTATTTCGGATTCTACCCGGGGGAAAGGAGTAATAAACAAGAACTTCTCCGTCTTATCATTCCGATATGATAGACGCTTTGACTGTAAAGAGTCAGCCGCTTCACTAATCTCCCTATAGTGTTTCTTGGTCAGTTCGCTATACGGGATAGTGAATTTGACGTTGAATCCCGGCTTGATTTCACCTTTTAGGGCCATATGGCCAATCTGATTAACTACTAACACGACAATCTTTTTCTCCAGTTCGCTGAACTCGTGGCGGGACTCGGTGAACAGATTAGGCTGGTAGTTAGTCGGATGTTTGACATAGTCGGAAGCTAGCAGCGCATCAGGAGTAGACGGTAGATTCATTAATCTTAAGGGTAGGTATATCCTAGGCTAAACGTATAAAAACGAGTTTTAAAAAGCAAACTCACTTTTTCCACTTTATTGAATGGTACCCCCTAAACCTCCTTTTTCATACCCCGCAAAACTCATTTTTCTACAAAATTCGTGTTACAAAAACTCCTTTTAGAACTGAATAACGGCCAAATTGAGCTAAAGCAAGAAGGCTAACGGCTTGAAATACAGGTCACCGCGTAAACCTCATTTTTCTCAGGGGTGCCACCTACTAAACCTCTCTTTCTTCCCCATAAAACTCATTTTTCTAGTGGGTCATGCCCTCAAAACGCTATATTCTAGTACTCCTATAGTTTAATAAATGGTAGTTTTTCCCTCTCAGTTATCCACAATTGTCTAATTTAACCAACACCCCGCAAAACTCATTTTTCTAATTAAACACCCCATAAAACTCATTTTTCTGCCCCGTAAAACTCATTTTTGGCCCCCGTAAAACTCATCATTCCAAGAATTTTACACCCCATAAAACTCATTATTTTCCCCCTCAAAACTCACTTTTCTCTTTGCAAGCGCTTGATTATCTATAGCTTAAGTGTATCTAAATCAATCAAACCAATTCTTGATAAAAGATAAAGATCTAAGCAGATTTTTGTTGGAAAGGGGAAGGAGGGAAAACATTATTTTATTTACCGTTATAGTAAATATAAGCTTCTTTTTTCTACCTTTCCGGCATGGAAACGCAACGAAAGAAACCCGAGAAGCGGCTCGACTCGGCCCCCCTTGATGCCTTGCGGCTAGTGCTGCGCAGCCACGCCATTGAACTCAAACCGTTTGTGCACCAGGTCAAGGACTTGCCACAGGATTCGGATTTGGAGTACTACTTCGTGCCGGCCGAGTTGAGAGAGACTTACCGGCCATACTACAGGCCCGGACGGCCTTACAAAAACCTAAAGCTGGTCAACTTTGACCATCCGGCTATCTCGTTGTCCTTTTACTTCAAGCATAAATATTCCATCAAGCAGGACGTTCCCGCTGACCAAGCCCTTGAGTATCTTAGGAACTACCGCGACGAGCTGTTCAATAAAGGCTTGCTGATTCAACCAAGCCAGGCAGAGCAAAATGAGTTAAGGCAGGTTGACGACCTGCTACGGCAGATTCGAACGGCACCTAGTCGTTTCCAGTACTGCTTTTCGAATTTCCATCACTTCTACCGGTATTGGTATTGTTCCTACCGGTATTTCGAAGATGAGAAGCCCGAGAAGCTGGGAAGTGCAACCGAACACCTACTGAAGCATTCCGAGCGGGTGAAAGGTCAGGTCAGTCAACGGTTAAACATCATCTTTGTCGATACCGAATATATCACTCGGGCTATTCCCCTTTCTCAAGACAATAAGACTATTGAAAAAATACTGGCTACGTATAAGCATCGGCATTCATTTGGTACGGTAGCCTTGTACGTCAAACCTTGGGATGGTTCCAGCGAAACAAACTGAAGCCTTATCCTTGCCAAATGCCACCCAATTTGCTTACGAGGATTAAAATGAATGCTTTATAGCTTAAAAGTTAATTCTCCAGCAATATGCAAACTGGCCTGTCTACAGCTTAAAGTACCCACAGATAGAACAAAAACTTGATTATTAGTTACCGTTTAATAAATTGATAAACTATAAGTGGCTTGATAATCAAATACTTATCGACTAAGTATGTTTTTGTGATACTAACCTATTCAAAAATTAGCTATCTATGAAAAAGTTTAAACATTTTCTTCATAAAACCCTAAAGCTATAAAACAGTAATCGTGACGGATTTGTGCGGCCCCGTTATTAAGGGTAATGCCTAGTCACAGCCAATCTTTGTTTTTTCACACTATACATAGCTGGTTTAAAGAAATTAATATCGCCGATTTTCTAAACGTGTAGCTATCTCAGTTACGTATTAAAACAAACTCAACTTTAAGAGTTACTTTCTAGGCATCTATAAACTATTGATTTCAAGATACTAAACCTATTAATTTAATTCGTTAAACAATAGTAAGATTTCTAAAGCGCTAGCACATTAATTAACAGTACATCAACAATTATACTCAGTTAGCTCCTGCTATTGATGAGCGTATATAATAGATAGGCTTTTAGCCACGGTAAAAACCTTTGGCGAATTGTTGATTGGCTGAACGAAGTACCATTAGCCAAGACATGCCAAGTGGCTTTTGTGCGATTGATGCCTCAAATAGCGATCTAAAGTGAATTCGCCAATAGTATAGTATCCATTTGAACCGGGCCGCGCCACGGTGGCTGCCGAAGCAGAAGGAACCCTTAACCTGCTTGACCCCTAATTTTTTATGATCTCCATAAGTATAATTACAAAACGGAGCAATTTTCAGAAAGAATAATTTAATCACTATGCGTTGCTCGTTCTTCATCGGCTGGATAACTATCGTTCTACTTCTAGGATCGACCCTGCTGGCTTATGGCCAAACGACAGCCGTACTATCCGGCTATGTAACGGATGCGACAACGGGAAAACCCATGCCGTTTGCCCACGTCTACGTCAATGGATCAACGAAGGGTGCAATCACCGACGAAAATGGCTATTATACGTTGGCAGGTGTGCCATTGGGTACGGTTGAAATAGCCGCTTCATTTGTTGGTTACCAGCCTGCTACCCAAAAAATTCGTTTTGAAAATTCGTCTTCGCAAAAAGCTAATTTTCGGCTGAACGTAAGTGTACAAATGCTGGATGCGGTAACCGTACGGGGGAATCCCAAAGGCTGGGAGCGGCACCTGCGTCAGTTTAAAAAGCAACTCTTCGGTGAGCCCTTTGGCGGACAGTGTCTGCTGGTAAACAGCGAAGTGCTCCGTTTTAAAGAAGATAAAGATCATCTGTTAGCGACGGCTAGTGAGCCGTTGATTATTGAGAATCCGGCACTGGGCTATCGGCTGATTTATGCGTTGCAACATTTCGATGCTACTACGTCCGGCAAGGTTTATTCGGCGGGAACGGTCCGTTTCGAAGAATTAAAACCTGAGAACGCAAGGCAGGTCAATCAGTTTCAGCGTAACCGGCTGACAGCTTACAAAGGGTCAATCCGGCACTTGATGGCGAGTCTGATTAACAATACCTTCGAGAAAGAAGGCTTTCTGGTCTATCAGGAAGATGTTACCAAAATGGTATCCCTGGAAGGGAGGCTGATTACCCTCGCGGCTGCGGTTAACGACTACAAGCGGTTGGTGCCAGTACAGGTTTCTACGTTGATTCAACCCGGTCGGTTACCGACCGAACGCCGGTTGGTTTCGGCCATGAAACTGGTGGTATTCTATACGCATGCGACCTCGGGTTTCTCGCCCTATCCCGATGCTCGTTACGCCTATACAGAAATGAGACTGCCCAGCGGTCAGATGCAAATGACGGTTGATGGGGTGATTACGCTGCCCGAAGGTATGGAGGTGAAAGGCTCGATGGGGAATGACCGGCTATCGACTATGTTGCCCGCCGACTGGAAACCCGAAGCCAACCAGAAGGAGTCAAGTACAACCGGCCCGCTGGCAACACAGGGAAAACTCGCGCTCCCCGACGCCCACCTTGGACGTATCACGGCGGCCTTTAACGAGCGGTTCAAGTTGCTGGCTCCGACTTTGTTTGTACACATCGATAAACCCTTTTACGCCACGGGAGATCGGCTGTGGATGAGTACGTACTTACTCGACGCGGCTGGTTACCAGCGAGCCAGTGGTGAAACGGCCATCCATGTCGACCTACTTTCTTCGGCAGGCAAGCTTGTGCAGCACCAGTGGGTACGTATCGTTGACGGACGTGGCCAGGGCAATTTCCGCCTTTCTGATACCCTCCTGACAGGAACGTATCGCCTGCGTGCCTATACCGATGAAGATGATGCCCAACGAGGCCCAGCTTTCGAGCGGTCGGTGACTATCTATAACCTGTTCCGCAACGAGGCATCCATACGGAGTGATTCTGTTCCTCAGCAATTAGACGTTCAGATTTTGCCGGAAGGGGGGCGCTGGATTGTGGGACTGCCCGCGCGTCTGGGCGTAAAAATTGTTCAGCCCAACGGGTATGGTTTGTCCATCCCGGGACGTATTGTCGACGACCTGGGCGCTGACGTAGTTCGTTTCATGACTAATCAGCAGGGGATGACCAGCGTGTCGCTGGAGCCAAAGACGCAGCGGACGTATTACGCCGAGTTAACGTATAACAATCAACCACAGCGCGTTCCGTTGCCCAAACCCGAAACGGAAGGACTGCTGCTTTCGGCCGATGCGATAAGCGATACAAGCCGTCTGGCGTTAACTATACTGAACTCGAACCGGGCCGTTATCGACTCCGTATATATCCTGATTCAACAACGCGGTCGTGTGGTTGATGGGCGAAAAATTCTCCTACAGAATGGGGTGGCGAAGATAAACCTGCCCATGGCGACTTGGCTGCCGGGCCTGGCGCAAATCACCCTATACGATGCCAGCGCCAGGCCGCAAGCCGAGCGATTAATTTTTGTACCCGAAATCATGGCACCAGTACGAGTGTTGATGGCGGTCAACAAAACCCGGTATCAGCCCCGCGAACAGGCTATCCTGAGCGTCAGGCTGACCGATAACGGATTACCGGCGGTAGCCGCCTTATCGGCGTCGATTACCGATGCCGGCCAGGTACCTGAGGATACCGCCGACGCTACCTTGCCGGCACACTTGTTGCTAACGGGAGAGCTTCGGGGACGTATCCAAAACCCCAATCAATACCTGGTGAATCATTCGGCCGAAACCCGTCAGGCGCTGGACGACCTGCTGCTGACCCAGGGCTGGCGACGGGTCAGTGGCACGCCCGAAACCGATTCGCTCGGTGGCGTATCGCTCAGGGGCCGCATTGTAAACACGAAGAATCAACCCATACCCGATGCGCAGATTATCGTGGCTTCAACAGCTGCCGGGCAATCGTTCGTAAAATCAGCAGGTGCTGACCAGCAGGGGCGCTTTCGGCTGGCGGGGATGGCCATTACCGATACGGTACAGTTAGTAACGCAATTCGCCGATCGTCAGTCGAAACGTATTTCTGGCAAAGACGCCGTTCTGGTTCTGGAAGGGCCTGGTAAACTATGGGAGTCCAGTAAACTACCTGTTGCGCCAACCAGGTCGACGATGCGAGCTCAACTGGAAGCGGCCAGAATTCGGCAGGAAGCAGACGCGGATTTATACCGCGATAAAACGGCGAAGGTGTTGAACGAGGTGACGGTTCGGGCGCGTAAATACGAGGAGAATCGACCCGAGGATATTCAACAGCGTAGTTTGCACGACAAGGCTGATGCCGTTCTGGTGGTGGATGACAAAATGCCAACCTACCCGAATCTATACGAAATGATTCATGGCCGATTGACGGGCGTGACGGTTACCCGAGAAGGAGCCGCGCAGGCGCGTAGCTATAAGGTATTTATACGAGGTGTGAGTAGTTTCAATAGTGGAATGCAGCCGTTGTATTTGATGGACGGCGTACCCATTCATGACCCTGATGGAACCGTTTTGATGAAGTACAATTCCAGCGATATCGAACGTATCGAAGTTTTGAAACATGGTGGTACCGCCGGTATGTACGGTGTGCGGGGAGGGAATGGCGTTATCGCATTTTACACCAAAAGCAGACGTTCAATGCAGAGCAGCATGAAATCCCAAGCGGGCATGACGCCGATTCAATTCATTGGTTATCCCTCGGTGCAACGCGAATTTTATGTGCCCCGCTATGATTTGGAGGGAACGACCGGCTCTATGTCTGGTCCCGTCGATTCCCGGGATGTTCTCTACTGGAAACCAATGATGCAAACCGACAGTCAGGGACGAAGCCAGTTACGTTTTCCGCTGTCAGACGTAGTGCGAACATTACGGGTAGTGATCCAAGGCATTACGGCCGATGGTCGTCCAGTACAGGGTGTTCTGTTAATCCAGGTTCAATAAGGTAGTAATTTATTTCCTCAGATTGGCGCAGGCGTTGTGGGGTATAAACTAAAATTGTAGTGGTAAATCTGTAGTCAGTATGAAGGTCAAGAGTAGTCTGCGTACTCAAATATAAACCGCCCAGAAGGTGGAGTAACATCAATTATTATGTATACTATGAGGAACCTGTTTAAAGTTTCGGACGATAATGCCATCGATACGTTGTATGAGTTGTTGCAAAACCTAAATTCAAAAGTAACTCGGGGAACAGTGAGGGAAACGATGCAACAACACCCCGATTTCCCCAGTCTACTCAGTATGAGTGAAGTCCTATCTAGTTGGAACATTGATAACGCTGCTCTTCAACTAAATACAGTGGAGCAACTCCGTGAAATTCCTATGCCATTTGTTACTCACCTCAAAAACAAAGGTGGGTGGTACGTTCTAGTTAATCAAATTAATGAAAAAAATATTCGCTTGACTGATAGTGAGCAAGGAGCCGTAACTATGTCATTGAACGATTTTGAAAAAAAATGGACTGGCATAGTACTACTTGCAGAAACTAATGAGCAATCTGGTGAAGTTGATTATGACCTAAAATGTAAGAAGGAACGATTGAGCAATTTGCGTGGTCAGTTTTTATCGGGGGGAGCATTACTTGTATTATTCATCGCTTTATTAGCTGGAGGACGAAACTACTCATATACAGAATGGTTACTTTTTTTTACAAAAATTTCTGGTTTAATCTTAACGGGTTTGTTGATAGCGAAACAATTAGGTAGTAAAAATGACTTCACAGACCGAATATGTAGTATAAGCGCTAAAACTAGTTGTGAGGATGTACTAAACTCACCAGCCGCTAAGCTTTGGGGGTGGCTGAATTGGTCTGATTTAGGTTTACTTTACTTTGCAGGCGGTTTGTTTACTTTGGTCTTTATAGGTAATCAACCTAATATACTCGCGCTTTTAAACGACATCGCCTTACTAGCAATGCCCTACATCGCTTTCTCAATTTATTATCAAGCTCGCTATGTGCGTCAATGGTGCCCATTATGCCTAGGTGTACAGGTAATTCTTGCTATTGAGGGATTTTTAGCACTCACTCAGTTAACAACCTTAAATGATTTTACAACGTCGTATTTGGATCTGCTGGTTTGCTTCCTATTGCCAACCCTGGCATTGGTAACTATAAAGCCTTTACTAATTAGTTGGTTCCAAAGTCGTCAGGAACATGAAGAGTTAATGGTTTTAAAACGAAATCCAGCAATATTTAGAACGTTATTAATCCAACAACATAAAGCACCACCGATACCTACAAATCTCCACACTATAATGTTTGGCAATTCTGATGCTAAACATAAAATTTCAGTTGTTATAAATCCGTATTGTGGATCATGTTCTAAAGCGTTTAAGGAATTAAAAGAACTGGCTCTTCATAATCACAATATTTATGTAACTATTATTTTTTCCAGTAAAAGTGAGTCTACTCCAGCAGCAAAATTTGCAATTCATGCGTTAGCATTAGCTAAGCAAGGAAATACGGCTATTATTGCCCTTACAGACTGGTTTAATCAAAAAGACAAGAATTACAATGCTTGGGCCAAACGCTATCCAGCTGAGACAAACCAATTAGAGCTAACCACTATATTGCAAGGCCACAAACAATGGTGCTATAATGCAGGTATAACAGTAACACCGGCTATTTATATCGATGGCTATAAAATTCCAGAAATATATAAACTAGAAAGTTTACAGTGGATGTTAATGAGGGTTGAATTGGATAAGCTGTATGAATTGAACGTATGAAAACTGCACTTTTTATCGTTTTACCAGTTCCAAGTCATTACAATGCCTGTTTTGGTTTTGCTAATCAATTGCGGAAGCAAGGATACCGAGTAGTGTTTTCAGGTACAGTAGATCTAAGGAAACATGTGGAAGCTCAAGATTTTGAGTTTACCACCCTGTGGTGTCTAGAGGAATATATAATAAATAACTGGCGAACAGCTTTAGGTTTCTTTTTGAAAGGTGTAATTGACAAGAAATTTATGTTGCTTCGTTACCGGGAATTCCTACAAGCAGTATATGCAGTTCGTGAAAAGTGCCGTGTTTTTAATCCTGACGAAATTTTTATTGACCAGCATTTGAATCATTATTATTTTTTGCTAAGTCAAGATTATAAAAGAATTACGCTTATCAACACAAAATTACCAACCCGCCGTGAAAAAGGGATACCTCCTTTAACTTGTGGAAAACCTTTTAAAGATAATCTTATTTACCATCTATTTGCTAGTTTACTTTGGGGAACTTATTTAGTTAAGCGAAAAGTAAACACACTTTTAAAAAGAATTATTTTTATGGGTGTAGATGATTATTTTTTTTTGAAGCGATTTGCCTTAAGACAAGGTATAAACATTGACCTATGTCGTCGGCAATACAATGCTCTTTACGAAAGTATAAGATATGTACCAATCGTTCATGTACGGCCTCAATTTTTAGAATATGATTGGTATAAATTAGACAAGTATGAAAAATTTATTTATTACCCTTACAAAAATCAAAATGAAACCTCAATAAAGTCTACAGCTATTTGGCAAGTTATTCGTGCATCACTTGAAGATGCAGAGATAAAAAAAACGCATATAATCTATGCATCACTAGGAACTTTAAGTGGATTACACAAGTCCGTTGCAATATCTTTTTTTTATAAACTAATTACTACTGTTGAAAAAATTTCAGATACTTACTTAGTTATATCTGCCGGTGAGTTGTATATGTCCATAGTGGATCGGCAAAATGAAAAAATATTTATCCAGCAGCATATACCTCAAACAGAGATATTACCCTACTGTAGTATGATGATAACTCATGCAGGAATGAATTCAATATGTGAGTGCTTAACTGCTGGTATTCCAATGTTGGCCTATCCGTTAAATCTTCAAAGCGACCAACCAGGTAATGCTGCTCGATTAGTAGTAAAAGGATGGGGAATAAAAGGAAATTTACGAAAAGACACAGAGCAAACTTTAAGAAAGAAAATAGTGGAATTATTAAATAATTCGGTTTATCGCCAAAATATAAGTCTTATTAATATGCGATCAATCAATAATTGGTACCCTACTGCGGATTTGGCCAAATCATAATAAGTTAGTTATTCACTTAAACCAATTTTTCAATCATGAAAAAATTATTAATGGACTTTGCTACAAACTTGCTTTCAAAGCAGCAAATGAAAGAAATAAAAGGCGGTGGTAGTTATAGATGCCATTGTTTTGACCCCAATCAAAATCCAGTTGAATGTATAACGGCAGACTACAAATATAATGTCATGTGTCCTTGTTATATGGGAGATCAGGGTTATGTAGACAATTGTTAAAAGCAGGGGTATATCTTTATACCCCTGCTTTTAACAATTGTCGTGGTAAGTTATATAAAATAGCGTTATTTTGTTTTTTAACAGAATATATTTAAAGATGTATTCTGCAAAAATTTAAAATTAACATAGCTTACCAGGGTAAGTAATATGAATTAAGTTCAACTAATTAGACTCATTTCATATTACTTGCTCTTTATTGAAATTGAAGATGAGATTACTTTTGCCACAGAGATATAACTCATTTACATATTTAAAATAGCTTAATAAAATGTATTCCCAATGTTAGCTAGATTTTTTCTTCAAAAGAAAGAGTATAAAGAAAATAAAGGAGGCCTCGTTACTATCATTTTAACTGTATGGAAAAGGTGTCACTTAGAAGAGCAAATAGAGGCTATACTTAATCAAACTGAACAACCTTACCAGATATGGGTTTATCAATGCGGGAATCATGTTGATATTAACAAAGTTAAACGAAAATTTCCTAATATCCATTTTATTAGTGCTTCAATAAATTTAAAATATTTTGGTAGGTTTTCTTTAGCTTTACATGTAAAATCTGAATATGTATGGATACTTGATGATGATGTTATACCTTCACGAAACTGGCTAGAAGAAAGTCGAAGGATGTGTAAAGACCAAAATTCTATTATTTCAGGTGCCGGTCGAATTATTACTTATCAACGAAAAGCATGTGGTCCGGAGATAACTGACTTGCGAAGATTTTTAGTTGGTGATGGAAATGATGAGAAGTTATTTAATTTCAACCAAACTGATACAGAAACAGATTTTGGCTGTAATAGCTGGTTATTTAAAACAGAGTGGATATATTTATTTTGGAAAATAAAACCTTACACATTAGAAAATGCTGAGGATATTCATTTATCTGCAACATGCAAAATATTAAATAACATATCGACAGTTGTACCTGCTCAGAGCGAGTTTAAAATGTGTGGTAATTTAAAAAAATATTATGGTCATGATGAAGTTGCATCTTGGAAGAAAATGAACTTTCAAAAAGAAAGAATCGAGGTCATAAATTACCTGATAAAAGAACATGGTTGGAAAATATTGCAACGACACTTATAGAGCTTTATGAGCTATGAGCTTTCCTCATTATAAACAGTTGGATCATATGGATTGCGGCCCTACCTGCCTACGTATGGTGGCCAAGCACTACGGTCGGTCGTTTACAATACAGTCGCTACGGGAGAAGTCGCAGGTTGATAAAGAAGGCGTTTCGTTATTAGGAATCGCCGAAGCTGCTGAAACTATTGGCTTTCGGTCAATGGGTATAAAGATTTCGTTTGAGAAACTGGCCAAAGAGGCCCCATTGCCCTGTATTGTGCATTGGGAGCAGAATCATTTTGTGGTTGTTTATGCTATCAAAGGAGAAGATAAAAGCTGGTTAACTGCCATCAAAGGTGGGCGCACCACTCTCAAACATGATGTTGGCTTTAGTAACGCATTGCAAAGCCCATCTTTAACCAATTTTGAAATCAGTGAAGAGAAGATTATTTTTTCGTCCTCTCAAACTTCCACGCACTCAACCTCTCCTATCACGCTCAAAGGCACTATCTACGTAGCTGATCCAGCGAAAGGGTTAATTACATATTCGTCAGAAGAATTCTGCCAACGATGGCTGTCAGCGCAGTCCACCGGTGTCGATTCGTCGGGACACAAGGAGGGCGTAGTACTGCTGCTGGAGCCTACGCCTACTTTTTTTGAGCAAGACGATGAACCTGCTAAGTCTTACGGTTATGGACGGGTGCTGGGCTATCTTTGGCAATATAAGCCGTTGCTGATGCAATTGGTGCTGGCATTGGCAGTTGGGAGTGGACTGCAACTATTGTTTCCTTTCCTGACGCAATCGGTGGTTGATATTGGTGTTAATACGCAGAACCTGCCCTTTGTCTATTTAGTGCTGGGGGCGCAACTGATGCTGATGATGGGGCGGCTGTCGGTAGAGTTTATCCGTAGCTGGATTCTGCTGCACATCAGCACCCGCGTTAACCTCAATATTCTATCCGATTTTCTCATCAAGCTCATGCGGCTGCCGGTGTCGTTTTTCGATACCAAGCAGTTTGGCGATATTATGCAGCGCATCGGTGACCACCACCGCATCGAAGCTTTCCTGACCGGGCAAACGCTGACAGTATTGTTTTCACTGGTCAACCTCGTCATCTTCGGCGTGGTGCTGGCGCTGTATAACCTGAGCATCTTCGGTATTTTTATGATTGCCAGTGGGGTTTACGTAGCCTGGGTGGTGCTGTTTCTGCGCCAGCGTCGGAAACTGGATTTTCGACGGTTCGACGTATCAGCCAAAAACCAGAGCAGCCTGGTGCAACTGATTCAGGGGATGCAGGAAATCAAGCTAGCCGGGGCCGAGCGGCCTATGCGCTGGGCGTGGGAGCGGTTGCAGGTTCGGTTGTTTAAGGTGCAGATACGGGGTTTGGCCCTCAGTCAGCTGCACACAGCTGGAGCGTTCGCTATCAACGAAGGCAAAAACATTCTGATTACGTTTCTGGCCGCGCAGGCCGTCATTAACGGGCAGTTGACGCTGGGTGCGATGCTGGCCGTGCAGTACATTATTGGGCAGATGAACAGCCCCCTTGAGCAACTGGTTGGCTTTACGCAGGGTTTGCAGGATGCCAAAATCAGCCTGGAGCGGCTCAACGAAATTCACTCGCTGGCCGATGAGGAACCCGCTGACCAGCTGCGTATCGATCAGATGCCAGCCGATAATGCGTTAAACCTGCAACACGTATCATTTACGTATACTGGCGCGGGTAATGAGCCAGTGCTACGTAGCGTTAACCTACTGATACCTGGAGGACGTACTACGGCGATTGTGGGCATGAGTGGTAGCGGCAAAACTACCCTGCTGAAGCTACTGCTCAAGTTTTACGAGCCGTCTACAGGTGACATTCGATTTGGCGGTGTTCCATTGGGCGACACCCCGCTGGGCACATCCACTGGAGCGGTTACCACATTACGTAACGTTGGTCATGCACTATGGCGAAGCCAGTGCGGTGCCGTGATGCAGGACGGATTTATCTTTTCAGACACCATTGCTCGTAACATCGCTGTGGGCGTCGACCGCATCGATGTCGGGCGGCTAGATCATGCCGTACGGGTAGCAAACCTGGGCGAGTTCATCGATTCACTGCCATTGGGTCTGCACACGAAAATCGGCGCGGAGGGCAACGGCATCAGCCAGGGCCAGCGGCAACGGATTCTGATTGCCCGCGTCGTCTACAAGGACCCACAGTACCTGTTTTTCGATGAAGCGACCAACGCCCTAGACGCTACTAACGAAGCCGTTATCATGAAGAATCTGGGCGAGTTCTTTCAAGGTAGAACCGTAGTTATTGTCGCGCATCGGCTTAGTACGGTCTGCCACGCCGATCAGATTGTGGTCCTCGATAAAGGCATAATAACCGAAATAGGTACCCACGCCGAGTTGGTGGCCCGCCGGGGCGATTACTGGCAGTTGGTCCGCAATCAGCTGGAGCTGGGGACGTAAGAACTATTCAACCGCAACTTAAACGGGTATGCTGCATCCATCCAATACGTTCGTCGAACTCCGTTCCGAAGAGGTGCAGGAAGTGCTTTCGCGTGCGCCAAAATGGATATTACGCTGGGGTGTCACGGTCGTATTTGCTGTGCTGGCGCTGGTATTTTGGGGAGCGTGGGTGATTCGCTATCCGGAACTGGTTAAAGCGTCCTTCCGGCTTACATCGGCTAATGCGCCTAAAGCGGTCATAGCCCGCACCGATGGTAAACTGACGCGCCTACTGGTGCAGGAAGGGCAAGCGGTAAAAGCCGGAACGGTGCTTGCCTATCTAGAAAGCACCGCCCGGCACGATGAGGTGCTGAAGTTATCTAGTGAGTTGACGAAAGCCTGGACAGTTGTTGGTAGACCAGATAATCTAGAAAATCTACACCAACTGCGTTTATCCAACTATCATCAGTTAGGTGAGTTGCAATCCGCGTATCAGACGTTTGAGCAGAGCCGGATTCAACTGCGAGCCTATCTAACCAATGGTATTTACAGTAAAAAACTGGCATTGCTCCGACAGGAAATCAAGGATCTGATCGCGTTAGCCGATAATCTGCGTGAGCAGTGCCAGATTCAGGCACAGGACATCCAACTGGCGCAGGAGGATTACCAAATCCAGCAACAGCTATACAGGGAAAAAGTGATTTCCCGACTGGATTTGAAGCGGGAAGGAAGCAAGAATATTGCCCGCCGGCTGCCCTATCAGCAGACTATATTGGCTATTATCAGCAATCTGACAGCTCAACGCGCCAGACAGAAGGAGCTTCTTGAATTAGATAAACAGGTGGCCGAGGAACGCGATAAATTTTTACAGGCGCTCAGCACGCTACGTAGTGCAGCCGATTCGTGGATCATGAAATACGTGCTGACGGCTCCTGTTGCTGGGCGGGTGTCGTTCCCCATTACGTTGCAGGAAAATCAGCTGGTTGCTGTCGGGCAGGAATTGGTGTATGTAGCACCGCCTTGCGCCGATTATTTCGGGGAATTGCAGGTGCCGCAACAGAATGCTGGAAAAGTATGGGTGGGACAACTTGTACTGATCAAGTTTGCCGGTTTTCCTTATCAGGAGTTTGGCGCGGTTCGAGGACGTATTACAGCTATCGCCAATGTGCCACTCAAAGATAGCGTTTTCATGGCTAAAGTTGGATTACCGAATGGCCTAAATACGACCTATGGGAGGTCACTTACTGTTAAAATTGGTATGACTGCTTCGGCTGAAATTATCACTAATGACAGTCGCTTGCTGGGAAAACTGTTACCTGGTTCCTTCTTCCAACAGCACAGATTTACACGTTAATTGAACTAGTCAAGACTTAATCTGACAGTTTGAAAGTTTTTGTACCTTCAAACCACTGATTAAGACGATGACAACACAAGAGAAAATCATTAAGAACAAGCTAGGTATTCTTAACCTAGCTGACCAGCTTCAGAATGTTTCTAAGGCTTGTCGGATCAT
>NZ_BAABHD010000061.1:0-16335 GCF_039541915.1 Nibrella saemangeumensis | reverse complement strand
TTGTCCTTACGTGTTTGCTAAAGTGCCTGACTGAGAGTAGCATTACCACAAGTGAAATTCTTGAAATTTTACCACCGCTCAAAACTAAAGGCGTGTTGGGGAATTTTAACAGACTGAAAATCAGAAATTTAATGTTTTCGTAGAGGATTCATAATGGCTTAGATTTAGCTGTAGCATTTTTGGTTTAAGTCCATAACCTTCTACGCAAACCTGAGGCTCAGTGAAATAGCCCAATTTTCGATAATCAACTGATATTCAATAATCTAAAATTCCCCAACACGCTCTTACTTTAAAGGTTCTTTGGTTAAATTGGGGATGTAGTGCAATTTAGCGTATCCACCCGAGCAACCACGTCTTTTCTGCTGCTTACGAGGCCGCTACTTTTGGCTAAAAAACACACATGCCTACTCTAGCGACTCACCAGGCTCATCAACTCTTCAGCCTTATCGTATCCACCCGAGCAACCCCGTCTAGGAAAAGCGGGTTTTGTAGTGCTGGGGGTATAACTGCCGCAGGTCTTTGTGGTTGATCGTCAGGATGTGTTCCAGCACATACTTCAGCCACTCATAGGCATTCACTGAATATTCCGGCCTAAAGCAGGCCAGTTAATACGGCGATGACAAGCCATACATTCCGGCCAAATCAGGCCACCTGTGGATAAGTGTAAGAAGGCCCGTAGTTTGGCTGAGTAACAGTGTTTCTCTGACTCTCAGCAGCGACTATGGCTAACCAACGCTTACCCATGTATCAACTCCGACGTATTCTTCAACTCCGGCAGCAAGGCTACAGCAAGCGGGCCATTGCTGCCACATTAGCTTTAGCCCGTTCAACGGTGGATCAGTATCTGGCCACCATCGAAAGTCATTTTGACTCACTCGACCAGGCTCTCAACTGGCAGGATGACCAGCTCCATCGGCTGTTGGCTCAGCCGCTGACTCCAAAAGCGGATCGTATTGGCGATCTTTATGAGCGCTTTCCCAGCTTTGATGCCCAGCTCAGTAAGCCGGGGGTAACCCGCTTTCACCTTTGGTCGCTTTACAAGCAGCACAATCCCGACGGGCTTCAGTATACCCAGTTTTGTTGGCGCTATCAGCAGTGGCTACAGACTCAGCGGACAGTTATGCATATTGAGCATAAAGCCGGGGACAAACTGTTTGTTGACTTTGCCGGCAAGCGGCTCACCGTCATTGACGCTACTACTAATCAACCCCTTACCTATGAGTTTTTCGTAGCGATATTAGGGTGCAGCCAGTTGACGTATGCGGTGGCTATGAACAGTCAGCGGAAAGAAGACTTTCTGGCAGGCCTGGGTAACTCACTAATCTTTATGGGTGGAGTCCCGGCCGCCATTGTCCCGGATAATCTGAAGGCTGCCGTGCAAACGGCCAACCGCTACGAGCCAGACCTGAACGAGACAATTCAGGATTTTGCGGCTCATTACGGCACATGCATCTATCCCACCCGCAGCCGTAAGCCCCGCGATAAGGCCTTAGTCGAAGGGGCAGTCAATATCCTCTACCAGCGAGTGTACACCGCTCTACAGGATAAACCGTTTCACAGTTTGCAGGAGCTTAACCAACAGATCATGCACCTGGTTGAAGCCCATAATCAACAGCTGTTTCAAGGCAAAACTTACAGCCGGCGGCAGCGGTTCGAGACGCTGGAAGCCGCTCAGTTACGACCGCTGCCGGCCGACAGCTACGAGCTGAAAGAGTACCGGCTGGCCAAAGTTCAGGTCAACTCTCACGTACTGCTGCAACCCGACAAGCACTATTACAGTGTGCCATACCGGTTTGTTGGTCAGCAGCTTAAGCTAGTGTACACCCAGCATACCGTTGAAATGTACCATCAGCATGAGCGGATTGCTTTTCACGCCCGATGCCGGCTTGCCTACGGCTACTCAACACAACCCGGGCATCTCCCACCGCAACAGCAGTGGGTAAGCCAGTGGTCAGCCGACTTTTTCCGACAGCAGGCCCTGCAGGCCGGTCCCTGGCTGGCCAGAGCCATTGAGCAGGTACTGAAACGGCTGGAAGAACCGCTCCATGCCTATCCGCAACAGGTCTACCGCTCCTGTGCCGGTATTCTTTCCCTGGTGAAAAAAGTGGAACCTGACCGTCTGGAAAAAGCCTGCGAGCGGGCCTTGTACTATGGAAGTGTATCCTACAAAATCCTCCGTGGCATCCTGGATAGTGAACTCGACCGGCTGCCCCTGCCACAAACCCCGACAACGACTATCCCTGCTCACGAGAATATACGGGGAGCAACTGCCTATCAGTAAGAGAACCATTAAACAAACGACAAAAAGGTGAATAATCAGGCAACATTAGACCGCTTGAACGCGCTGAAACTAGCCGGGATGGCAACCCTGTGGCAAACGCTGATCCGGTTACCGGCCCATCAGTGGCCCCCGCAGGAACAATTACTGGCACGACTGCTAGATGCGGAATGGGAATATCGCCACCACCGGCGCACACAACTGGCCGTTCAGCAGGCCCGCTTCCGATATCAGGCCTCGCTGGAAGAAATCCGGTATACGCCGGAACGCCAGTTGGATAAAAGCCTAATACTAGGGCTGGCCGATCTGTCATTCGTGCAGCGGGGCGAAAATCTGCTGCTGACCGGCGCAACAGGCTGTGGCAAAAGCTATCTGGCGACTGCATTCGGCTATCAGGCCTGCCTGCAGGGGTTCAGGGTGGGCTACTTCGCCTTACCAAAACTGATTCAAACACTGCATCTGGCCCGGGCGGACGGTTCGTTTGTCAAGGAACTGGCCCGTCTGGAGCGGCTGCATGTGCTGATTCTGGATGACTGGGGACTGACTCCGCTAGACATGGAGGCCAAACTGGCGCTATTACAGATCATGGAGGACCGCTACGGTCGTCACTCCACCATCATAACCTCCCAGTTGCCCGTTGCCCAATGGTATGATTATCTGGCAGAACCAACGATTGCCGATGCCTTCCTGGACCGGTTGCTACATCAGGCTCACCGAATTGAGTTAAAGGGGGAATCTCAGCGAAGACAGACTAAAGAGAAAGAAAAATCAGTATAGCACTTACCTTTGCACCCTTCTTCTCACACTTATCCACAGCGGCCTGTATTGGCCGGAATACGTGGTCTTCGATTGCCGGAATATATATAAGTGCATTTGCTGCTCACCGCTCGGTTTCCAAGTTGTAAGACTATTATTAAAATCAGCTAATCTATCTATAGCAAAGCTGAGAAAAACAACTACTGCTTTAATGTAATCCTCATTTACATTTTCACCCGTAAGTTCTAAACGCAATTTTATTATTAACTCATTTAATGTATCATAGGCTATTAGTTGTCGTTTGGTGAATAATTGGTCGTAAGAGGTCATTCCATAGAGTGGAGGACTTATATTTTTAGGATTGTGAGCTAACGGTATTTCAGGGATCCATTTAGGCTCTATAAGAATTTGTTGTTCTTGATTTGGATCAAACAAATAAGCTCTTCCTTTCCCTGTATCAGCTGATACAGCCATCAATCTATGACTTATACGTTTTGCGATTCCTTCTTGCCGTATGTAAGGATGTGCAATAACTTCATTACATGCTATACAACGAGCTCCACTCTTAGAAATAATAGTACCTTTTACCTCCGGTTCACCTGTGTGGACCTCAAAACCCTTCAGACTATTCTTTCCATTTCTTTCAATTATTGGTGAAACATAATATGTTTCCTTTCCCCTCTTTTTTAATATAAATGAGCCAACCAGCGGCATTTGACAACCACAAGCAGGATTAGGGCATTGCACTGTACGAGCCCAAAAGTATGTCAGCACGGGCACAGTACGGCCATCTGATAAAGTTACTGGGGGATATAGATGCCCAATTCGCTTTTTTGCATCCTCATTGATTAAACGGCCGTAATAGCGTACATCTTCGGCTAAGCCATGTGCATTTGTCCACTTATGGTCGGGGTGATATTTCTTTTTGCTGTCAGGATTAAAAGGAGGATGGTTAGCAAAGCGGGGTAAGATTTCGAGCATCGCTTTGTTAATCAGCACGGCTACAGGATTGAGGTCGGCGGCAATTACGGGTAAGCCCATACGCATTCCCTCAAGTGGAATGGAGCCTCCGCCCGAGAAGGGATCGTGCACGGTCGGTAGCTCGCCGTTACAATGTTTTTTTATCTCTTCCAGCGCGTCGCGGTACGCTTGGGGTTTGGTGTGAATCTTCTTCTGAAGTAAATTCTTCATCAGCCCAAATAAGCGGGTGCGTTCAAGCTGTTGCGCTTCTTCGGTTGGAAATCGGTCGGGATGGCTGCTGGGATCGTCTACGAGCGAGGCAAAGAGGACAGCGCGGGCAGCGGGCAACGGTAACCGTGCCCACCAATGGTGTAACCCTTTGGGATGGGGGCCAATACCTGGCATTTTGTCGTAAGCTGATTCATCGTTGATTAGGTCAAGCGGTATAGATACTTCAATAAGTTTCTTTGTCATAGTGGCAGCGCGAACGAAGTATACTTAGTGGCCGTATACTTTTATTACGACCAAAAAAGAGGTGAAACTATCAAATTCTACGGCTCGTTAGGCTGGTTACTTCGAAATTTTTATAACTCATCCGCTTAATCATTAACTGTCAAGCGTAATTGTCACAGATGCAACAGGGCGGGTCAAAAGTCCGGCGAGCTGATAGGTCACACTGGTCACATTGAAGTCGGGCTCCGTCTGAAATGGCCGCTGCACATAATGAAGTGTTACGTTTTGCCCGTTAACGAGCGCAACAGCCAAGTAGAAGCGTTCGGGTTGATTGAGGGCGGTCAGTATTTCATTCTTAGTAAGGGTGATGGTATCGGCATCGAACCGACGGCCTTTAACCTCGATAAAACGTAGGTGGCCAGTCTGGCCATCCCGGCTTTCTATGTCGTAGCCAATTTTGTCGGCGCTACGGTCGGTCGGCTCATTACCAAGCGAGCGTTCGTAGTGCATGACGGCCTGCATAGCGGCTCGTTCAACAGCAGCACGAGCCGCAGCATCGACAACAGTTACAGAACCAGTATTTTCATCTGCTTCTGGCGAATTGGCGTTAGAAACTGGCAGGTTCAAACCCTGTAACATTTGCGATGGCACGACCAAGGCTCCGCCGATTACCAGCGGAGGTCGTAACGACAGATTCATTTCCAGATCCAGTTCGTCCATCCGTCGACTCAAGCGTGTGGCCAGATCATCGGCCCTTTTCCGGGTTTGATTGGAGTTGAGTCGGGCGTTTGGTTTACCCTCCTGTTCTTGCGCAGCTAATTCGCGCGAGCGCCGGTCCCAATAGCGAACCTCGGCTGTTAGCCGCTGCTGCACGGCATGGCGAGTACGCTGTATCAGAAATTGCCGTTGTTCACGTACCCGGTCGAGGTGTTCCTTAGCGAGCGTACTAATAGCGTAATTACGAACTACCGATTCGAAATCGGTCTGTAGCCAATCAGCTCCAATCAATTGTTGCATTAGATAGTCCCGCTCAGCGTCGGCAGCAGGACGGTAATCGAGATAAGGGGCATAACCGGCCCGGCGAATCTGGCGATTGGCATTGAATTCCAGAAAGTGTACTTCGCGTGATACCGTTCGGCGCTGTGTGCTATCGGTGAGATGGGCATCCTGAATGGCGTTTTCGACGTACACCAAAACACGCGGCTCTCCGTAGGGTGCATTGTCGTCAATCAGTACAGCTCCCTGTTTCAACAGGTTTTGATTGGCTTCTAACAACAAATCCAACGTAGCATCCAGTAGCGGGTGGCCAGGACAGACGAAAGCCGCGACCGGACGACTTGGTAGATTCACCCATTCCTTGTGGAACGTGATGCGTTCGTAAGATTGCAGTACCGGTTCGCGGGCGTCGATGGTACGGCCTCTATTACGAATAGCCGATGGGACATAAGCAATCTGGTAACGACCGTTTTCCCGCTCGTGAATAGTCCCACCTAATTGCCGAAAGGCCGTCAGGAAGAAATCAGCGATAAAGTGCGGCTGGAGTCGACGGGCTTCAGCTCGCTCCATATCTTCGCGAATCTGTTGTAAATTACTGTGTGAAAGCGGAACATTGTGAAGCGCTCGCTCTTGCAATAGACGCTCAATTTGCTGGCGGTCGACGGCGTCTTCAACCACCTGATTAAGCCGTTCTCGAACAGCGGGATCGTGTCCGTACCGAATGGCTTCCATCATTAGTTCGCGCAGGCTCTTGTTATCAAAGGTTACTTCGCCAAGTACATCAAATACCCGGCCACCGAGGGATTGGCGCTCAGCTTCGAGTTTGGCGAAAAGCCGTTGCCAAACGTCGCCTTCAATCGTTGAGTCGGCCACTAAATTCCAAAGTCGACATACTTCTGTTTGTCCTATGCGGTGTATTCGTCCAAAGCGTTGTTCGAGTCGGTTAGGATTCCAGGGCAGATCATAGTTAACCATCAGGTGCGCCCGTTGCAGGTTAATGCCTTCACCAGCTGCGTCCGTAGCGATCAGGACGCAAACGTTTATGTCCTGTCGAAACGCTTCTTGGGTCTGTCGGCGGGCATCACGATTCATACCACCCTGGATCGTTACAACACCTTCCGTGGAACCGAGCAGCATACGTATCTTATGTGCTAAATAATTAAGTGTATCTCGATGTTCGGTGAAGATGACCAGTTTACGCCGGACCCCCTGTTCATCAAACATCACACTTCTATCCTGTAACAAAGTGGACAATTCAGCCCATTTTCGATCCGTATTGTTGGTACGTACCTGATCAGCCAGTGACTCTAATCGGCGAAGCGTATCCAGTTCGATTTCGAGTTCACGAATTGTGCGGGCAGCGGTAGCGTTATCAGTTAGGTTGTTTTCCAACTCCTCCTGTTCATCGGATGGTTGGTCGTCTAACTGCTCTAACTGCTCGTCATCAAGCCATTGCGAGTTGTCTGATAAAGTGGCAAACCTGCGTTCATCGGTCAGGCGCTCTGACAGCCGTTCACGCCGTCGACGAAGTGATTGGTAGATGGCATCCGGTGATGACGCAAGACGCCGTTGAAGAATAGTTAACGCAAAACCCACCGACCCACGCCGACGCGTATTGTCTAAAGCGTCAGCCCGATTAAACTCGTCTTGAACATACCGCGTCACTTCACTGTAAAGCACATCTTCGTCATCTGACAACTCATACAGCACTGTTTTGGCAATCCGTTCGGGGAACAAAGGGCGGCCGTCAAACTTGACTAACTGTTCTTTCAACATACGGCGCATTAGGTCAGATACGTCTGTTATGGGTGCATTCGACCGTTTTTGCCGCCCCTCAAAGCGGTCTGGATCAAGCAGCGCCAGAAACAGTTGAAAATCTTCTTCTTTCCCGTTATGCGGTGTCGCTGTCATCAACAACAGGTGCCGTGTCAGGCTCGACAGTAGTTGTCCCAATCGATAACGTTGTGTGTAATTCACCTCGTTGCCAAAGTAAGAAGCTGACATCTTATGAGCCTCGTCGACAATAACTAAATCCCAATCAGTCACCTTTAACTTTTCGCGTAAATCTTCATCGCGACTCAGCTTATCTAGCCTTGCAATGACCATTGGCGATTCCAGAAAGTAGTTTCCCGTACGAGAAGCATTGATTTTGTCATTGGTAAGGATATCAAAGGGCAGTTGAAACTTTTGATTCAACTCGTCTTGCCATTGCTCGGCTAATACGCCAGGACAAACGATTAGACACTTACGGACATCACCCCGCATATATAGCTCTTTAATGAGGAGTCCTGCCATGATGGTCTTACCGGCACCAGGATCATCAGCAAGTAAAAAGCGTAGTGGTTGGCGAGGCAACATCTCGCCGTACACCGCTGAGATCTGATGTGGTAGCGGTTCTACCATCGACGTATGCACCGCCATCATGGGGTCGAATAAGTAGGCTAGCTTAATACGATAAGCTTCTGAAGCTAGCTTAAACAGCTTTGCGTCGGCACCAAAATTCCATGACCGTTCAGCATCTACTAAGGACAAACTGCTCTCACTGTCACGAAATAGTAATTGGTTACCGAGTTGTCCTTGACTATTCTTATAAGTAATCTCTAACGCATCTTCACCTGACCACTCGATGTGAATAACTTGTACTGCTTGATTTGGTAAGAGGCCATTTATAAGGATACCTTTCTGTATCTGTTCTAAGGGAAGCATGAAGGGTTTTGTTATTTTAATTCTTGGGCTTAAAAATATTGTTTTTTTAATATAACAATTAGCTTATGATTCATGACCCAAACTACGGGCCAGAATATATAGTATCAGAGAGTGTTCACAGTAATGGTAGAATCTCAAAAGTAGTGAACAGATAATCCTGAACAAGTTTTATGGACACGTTTAGGCGGAAGATTCCTAAACGTCAATCTGAGGAGAGTCTGTCCAGCATATCCCTCGTTTTGCCGAACGCGCACCGGGATCTTGCCGAATTGTACATGAAAATTAAAGAGCTGAACGAGCGTCGTTATAAAGCCCCGATACGCTGTCGCGGCTTATAGTCATCTCCGGCCCTACAGTACTAAGAAGAACCACATAAGTGAGTAAGCGTTATCAACAAGTACTTTAATTTCAGCTGCACTTCCACCTCGGTTCTTTCCCTCAGCGCTCATTCGGGCAATGACCCTTTTTACTAATAATACGAAGATGTCACCTAAGTTCTTAATACCAGCATCATGATTGTTTATATGAGCCAGTAGGCTATAGGCAACAACTCGGCTCTGGTCAAAATCAGCCTTTCTCATTTTTTAGGTATATACGGCAAATAGCTGGATTTACACTTTATAGTGCCAATAATATCAAAAAAAGCTAAAATTTGCAATTTTAAAGTAATAATAGTAGGTTTGGGTCGTTGAATTAATACGATGCCCCGTAACATGGCACCAGAAGATGAGGTAAGTCGGTTTTTAACCGATTTTAAAGCGAAGCTAGATTTATATGAAGTAACCTACATGAGACGGGACAAAAACCTCCAAGCATTGGCCTCTTTAGACATTCGGCCCTTTGAGCGTACCGCCTACTTGCGAAGTCTGGCGGTAGAGAACTACTATCGGGGGCCACACTACGATCAGGCTGGCATCAGCGATTTGTGGGAATTTGGCATACAAGTGAAGGGTAAAGAAGTCTATATCAAAATACAATTAGGTGCCTTTAACCGCTCAACGATCTGTATATCGTTTCACATAGCCGAGTTTCCAATGACATACCCTTACAAAAAATTATGATAAGTCCGTTCACTGGCGGAGAAGTTATCACAAAAAAAGAAATCCAGACACTCACTTATCGGTCTCAAACGTTTCAGGTTCACGCTCATTATTATGAATGCGTTGACACTGGCGAAACCTTCACGACTGAAGACCTGGATGCGCTCAATCTTCTCCAACTGCATAACCAATACCGAGAGCGTAATCATATTCTATTCCCTGAGCAAATAAAATTGCTTCGGGAACGCTATGGCGTTAGCCAGCGCACAATGTCAATACTAATGGGATTTGGCGTTAACCAATATCGCAACTATGAAGAAGGGGAAATACCAAGCTTATCTAATGCCACCCTCATTCGTTTAGTTCGGGATCCTCGTAACTTTAAAGAATTGGTCTTTGAACGAAAGATTGATTTAAAAGACCGCGAATTAGCTGATTTACTAAGGCGCGTTGATGAATTACAACTGCCCCAAAGTGATTCATTTAATGATGTATTAAGTACCATCTGGAATCCTCTGGACGTACCAAATCAATTTACTGGGTACAGAGTGCCGAACTTTGATAAGTTTGCACAAATGGTTTTATTTTTCTTTGACCAGATGCCCCATTTATACACAGTTCGCCTAAATAAACTTCTTTTTTACGCGGATTTTGGCCACTTCAAAAAAACAGGCTTTTCTATATCTGGTGCAAGGTACTGTGCAATTCCTAAAGGACCCGTTCCTGATGAATACAGAATTTTAAATGATTTACTCGTACAGCAAGGATATCTTGAACAAACTTATGCTGAACGAGATGATGAGGTATTTGAAGCGTTTCAGCCTTTTCAAAACCGGCAAGCGGATACCAATATTTTTTCACATAGTGAATTAGAAATCTTACAGCTAACAGTTAAAACGTTTAGGTATCTCAAAACAATAGACCTAATAGAAAGGAGTCATCAGGAGGCGGGATGGATTGACAACGAGGCTAATAAAAACCCAATTAGCTACCAGCAGTATGGATTTATGTTAAAAGGATTATAGAATTTAAACGCCATAACTTTCTGATTATGCCAAGTAATATCGTTACAATAAAGGCACACGAAGATTTCGATTATTCTTATATGGTTTTTGGTACTAATACTATACTTACAAAGCAAGATAGGTACAAACAGGTTGATGGGTACAAAGCAGTTTTTCAGAATGAAAGTGATAAGACAATGCTTGAAGAATATGAGCTATATGTAAAACATAAAGGGAAAGATAGCCTTAGAAGGTTTGAAGAGAAATTTAAGGCTGACATACAAGCAACAGTTAAAGATGACCATCCTTATGATAGAAGTATTCCATTGGAAATCATTTCAGTGTTTTATATGAGCGAGGACAGGTATAAAACTGTTGATATAGATAATCTTTTAAAGACTGTAATCGACTGCTTTAAGGGATTGATCTTTGAAGATGACTCTCAGATACAAAATGTACTAGGAATGAAAAGGGCGGTACAACCAGGCTTTCCTGACGCTATTTTAATTGGAATTAGAAAGTTAGATAAGAAGGGAACGTGGTTTAGTAATATCCACTTAATAAGTATAACAGAAGATGGTAAAACTACGTGGTTGGTTTAAAGTATGGTTCTTTGGTTAAATTGGGGAACGGTGCAATGAATTATCCGAAAAATTATATTTTTAATTCCTTCTTAGCCTGTAACCGTGTCATAATCAGAATCTTATTAAATTTGCGTAAGTCTATGGGGCTGCTTTCTCCCCAATTTAGCTAAAGAACCTAAAGTATTAAGGTTAAGCTTATCTAATGAAACTTATATCAACTATCTCCAAAACTTAGAGGCAAAATCCTAAAAATGATAGTTTCTAATTATACTATAGAGAAGAGCAATATTCTGTACTATTTTCTTCCAACCGAGCGGCTGAAAGGCTGTTCTTACAGTAACTATTGAATTACAGCTTTATTCGCCCCTCTAAAACCACATAAACACCTTGTGCTTGAGGGCAAATGTTATGGCTTGCTCGCGAAGTACAACGCGATCACGTTAAAGATGTAGTTTTTTGAGCGGACTGGGATAAGTAGAGCATTAAACTTTTCAATTATATAATGTAATATTTGACGTCCTTGACCAAAAGAATTAGAAGTATTTATGGCAAAACAGAAGAAAGAAAATGGAGAGATTAAGTTCTCTGACAAGGATGATATGAAGCCGCACTCTGAAGCTAAAGTTGCTTTATATGGTGAATATTTAAAGAAGTACCTTGCAATACTAAGTAATGCAAAATTTACTAGTAAATTAAATATATACGATGTATTTTGCGGCACGGGAATTTATAAAAATGGTAAGTTTGGAAGCCCAGTTAGAGCCTTTAAAGCTATACAAGAATCTAGAAATTTTTTAATAAAGAATAATCTTAAAGTCACACCAATTTCATTAAATATTAATGATGGAAACCCAAAAAGTGTAGACAAAGTCTCTTTGTATCTGACACAGTTAAATAAAGAAGATAGGTGCTGTGACTTACAAATCACTAATTTAGATGCAAGTGATGCATTTAAAAATATAATTGCACAGTTAAGTAGTAAAAGCAGTAGAGAAAGGAGTTTAATTTTTATTGACCCAACAGGCTATAAGGTAATACATAGAGAAAACCTGTTAACCTTGTTGAAGCTTAACACAGAAGTTGTTCTTTTTTTGCCAGTTTCTTTCATGTATCGTTTTAAAGAAGTTGTCCAAAAAGATTATAATAAGGCTGCTTATGTACACTTAAGGCGGTTCTTATATGAGTTTTTTGACGAAAGTCATCCAATTAGGCAAGAGAAAGAAATGGATGTTTTTGAATTTATAAACCATTTAGAGGAAGCCCTCCGATTTGAAAATACATTTTACACTACATCTTTTTTCCTTCAGCGGAATACAAACAATTATTATGCTCTTTTTTTCATTACTAGTAACATATTAGGTTTACAACGGATTATAGACGCTAAGTGGGAAATAGACCCAGAACAAGGAAGAGGTTTTGTGTACGAAGCTGATGCTATACCTTCACAGCTACCTCTTTTCCCAGAAATAAAGCCACCATTCTTTAAGCTCCGTATGGAGGAGCTTGAAAGAAAAATTACGCTTTATATTTCTAATAATCAGAATTGTACCAATTGCGATCTATACCAATTTGTCTTAACTGAAGGATTTAGAACTCCTCATGCTAATCAGGTTATTAAAAAATTGAGGCAGGAGCCAAAGATTCAGGTTATAGATTTGGAGACAAATAAAGAAGTTCGAGGTCATGGTACTTACTTAGATTACGACCATTTTAAAAACAAGCACCAAAGGGTTGCGTTTAAAATGCTTTAGATATGGCACAATCGAGCATTGAATGGACCGAGATGACGTGGAACCCAACTACTGGGTGTAACAAAATATCGGCTGGCTGTAAGTTTTGCTACGCTGAGGTGATGGCTAAACGACTCCAAGCTATGGGAGTTGAAAAGTATCAGAGTGGATTTGAACTGGCAACTCATAAGGACTCTTTACGTATCCCCTATACATGGGGCGGCTCAAAGATGGTTTTCGTCAATTCTATGAGTGATCTTTTTCATAAAGATATTCCACTTTCCTTCATTAAAGATGTATTCAAAGTAATGAATGAGAACCCTCAGCATATTTTTCAGATTCTCACTAAAAGAGCCGATCTGCTGCTTAGGTACAATGAAGAGTTTAATTGGACACCGAATATTTGGATGGGCGTTTCCATAGAGGATAGTCGAGTACTCGATAGGATAGATTACCTGATTCAAACCGATGCATTTATCAAATTCTTGTCTTGTGAACCATTGATAGGTCCTCTGGATAATTTAGACCTAATTGGAATCGATTGGGTAATTGTTGGCGGCGAGAGCGGTCGAAATCCAAGACCAATAAACAAAGAGTGGGTAATTGACATTCAGCAAAAATGCCAGCAGGCTAAAGTTGCTTTCTTCTTTAAACAATGGGGAGGCAGGCGGAAAAAAGAGGCTGGACGTATGCTGAATGGTCGAACTTATAACGAAATGCCAAATAAACGGGTTTCCATTCCATTGACTTGCGTTTGCATTCAAAAATAACAAGGAGGCTGCTCCTCCATCTAAGACGCTTTGTTTCGATTATCCTTAGAAGTATGATTTTGGCGAAGCCCGCTGATTACCCTTCACTCATCGGGCCAGCGGTATCCCTTCAGGTCCTTATCGGACTTGCTGACCTGTAGTACTTTTAGGACGTCAGTGGTTAGGCCTAGTGTAGTGAAACACCAATCGGTAAAGGATTTCTGGCCTGCTTTGGTGAATAGCTTTGGGCGAAAGTTCCGTTCGGCAGCGATCAATTTCAGCCCCTCATTCACGGATTTATTGGCCCAGTACTACAAGCATTTTTCTGTATCACGAACTCAGGAACTGGCTGAGAATGGTAGTTTAATATTTGAACGGAAATTTGATGCAGTTTTCGAACGCTTTTCCAGTATTTAGGCTGCAATTGTGGCTTTCTCATTAAACGGCATTTTTATAAGACAAGCTTATCATTTGAAAATCTTTAGTTTAGTATGTTTGACGTTAATTATAAGACAGTAGTTGTAAAATGCCCAAATCCTAGTTGCATGGCAAATATTCAACTTTCAATCGGTAAAGTTCCAGGTGGTGAGAATGACAGTGGAGGTTGGATCTTAGAATGTAATAAATGTCATATGCTATTCCCATATGCAGTAAAAAATCCTAATGACTACTCAAGAGTCGATCATGGCGCTACTGTCCTTGACTCTTGGGATAACGAAATACTTGGCGATAAGCAGGAAGTTATCAAGAAACATAATTTGGAATCTTTCCCCGAAGATTTTAGGTTCGATAATTTGCTATATGTCGAAACTGGTGAGTTTGAAAGACCAAAGTTTAGTGATATTGAGGAAAATATATTTTTCTGTCCAGAATGTGGTACCCACATTGAGCCACATGTTTATTCTCAGTTAACACATAAACTAACATCTGTTAATGAAACAATTGAAGGTTATATGCCTTATTATCTAAAAGGTATGTTGGGCGATCCTGATAGTATAATTATACTTTCGGATTATCAATGTTCTTGTGAATTTAAAACTAAAATAGTCTTGTATAAAAGCTTCAAAGAGAATGAATTACCAATTGAAGATGAACATGAGTTAATTCTAATTGATGTAATTGGAGCTAAACTTGAAACGAATATAGATGGTATTTACAACCGTGATAGCTGTTTGCAAGTACTTCAAAAGCTTTTAATTAGGTGGCAAGTTTATTATAATAGGGTATTTTTGGCAGTACCATTTATAGGCTTTGATTTTAAAAATAGAGAAGCACAACGTGTTGAGCTTTGGAACTGGATTTTAAAGAATACTGTACCTCATAAAACTACTTTACTTACAAGAAGAGCAACATTTAACTCATTTCTAGAGGGGTCAAATAATACAGGGTTAGATATAAGTGTTTTAAAAAGTTATGGTTTACTTAACCCTACGTTAAGTGAACTGACAGAAAAAAAAGCTCTTTTTAAAACAGACTTCCATGCTAAGTTCTATGCGGGTTTTGATAGGATGAATTCTGAGGTCTTAGTAGGTTCTTTTAACATTCATGAAGGAGGGTATGTAGAGAATATACATTTTAAAAAATATGATTTTGGTGATTTTTTCTTAAAATATATTTTAAAGATGAATATAATCTTTGATCCAAGATTTATTGATGAAGAGGGCGAATTCTTATTAATTGATGAATCCAATAAAAGAGTTACTATTGAAAAGTATAACACATCTAGGCGTAATAAAATTCTTGAAATAATTAACGGTATAGATAATAAGGACTTGCCTAATTAACAAGTACCACAAATTGGCAAGGGTTGTTCCTGCTTTGTTCCCCTTGTTCGTACTGCCGATTCTGCGAAACAACCTAGCCCTTACTCGCTTTATCTGCCAACCCATTTTATTGGCGTACCCCACACAAGATCAATAATCTAGCGGTTGTATTCCTGTGTACACTTGGAGACGCACGTGAAGACAACGGCCAATACCAAGGTATTAAAGGTGGCGTTTATAGAGGCTATTTACAAGCCAACTAACTACTAACGTGTACAGATATAAACTAATGCTCAAATCAGCACATCTTATCGCTTAAAAGATAAAGCTGAATTGAATAAAAATGCATGTTGCTAAACACAACCTTAAGAACGTGTTGGGAAATTATGTTTGGTGATCGGGCTTGATGCGTTGTAGCATCAACTGAATGTTAGCCAAATACAACCAAGCCACCGAAGAAGAGAGCGTATACTCGTAATCTTTGACGATTCGGCGGAAAAAGTTGGTCCAGGCAATACTTCGCTCCACTACCCATCGTTTGGCTACGGGTACGAACCCGCGAGCTGATTCGGGACGCGAAGCCTTCTCAAAAGCGATACTCCATTTCTCTAAGGCGTCAGCGAAAATACCATTGTAAGCTTGGTCGCCATAGACCTTCTCTAAGCGCTCACTTAGCAGAGCAATCTCGGTCACCAAAGTTGAAGCGGCCCGGCCATCAGCTTCATCAGCCCGGTGTACGCTAGCTAACCAAAGCCGACCTTGGGTATCGACAAGGAACTGTCGTTTGCGTCCGTTAACCCGCTTGTAAGCATCCATACCCCGGTATTCACAAGCTAAAGGAGTCAGTTTAACGCTTTGACTATCAATACATAGAACCGAAGGCTCTGCTTCTCTGCCGGTTTGTTTTCGATCCTCTTTGTTGAGGTGCAGATTAATTTGTTCCAGGGTGCCGTCCTGTTTCCATTTGTCAAAATAGTAATAAACAGCCTGCCAATGAGGCCACTCCTGAGGTAGGTTGCGCCATTGACAGCCGGTGCGCAGTAGCCATAAAATGCTATTCATCATCTGGCGTAAATCATGAGTGCGCTTGCGTTTGAGCGGAAGAAAAGGCGAAATTGCATTCCATTGAGAATCGGTCAGTGCACTCCACTGTTTAGTCATCGTCTTGTAGTTTGGCGACCACAAAGGTGACACGATTCTCAACCTTTCTCAATTCCCCAACACGCCTTTAGTTTTGAGCGGTGGTAAAATTTCAAGAATTTCACTTGTGGTAATGCTACTCTCAGTCAGGCACTTTAGCAAACACGTAAGGACAA
>NZ_BAABHD010000060.1:0-11365 GCF_039541915.1 Nibrella saemangeumensis | reverse complement strand
CGCCGACTCAGCAAAGATTATGAATGTGACTGTTCATCGGCCGAATCCTTTGTGTATCTGGCGAACATTTATCGCATTAGCCGTAAAATTTAAACAGGTTCTAAATTTACAGATGCTTTTGCAATCCGCCAAACAGTCTTTCCTAATTTATGAATTGTTTAAAAGTCTTACTTCTTGTTTTCAATCAGCGGTTAGCTAGTCTTAAAGAAGTTGTCGCCAGTTAATAGCTCTCTGGTGAAAAAGTTTATCAGCAACTAACAAGTTTTTAATTTTCCGTTGGAGACGCCTAATACTTTATAACTTTTCTGTTGATTTCTCCCTGAACCGTATCAATCTTCAGCAGATAAAATCCCTGAGGTAACGGACTAATATCCAATACAGCGCTGGTTGAGCCACCCAAATTCAAGTGCTGCTTTATGAGTATACCAGATAAAGTAATAAGTGAAAGCCGGGTCCATTGAATAGTCAGGCCAATCTCGACCGTCAATTGCTGAGTAGCTGGGTTAGGGAAAATGTTGATGTCGCTTTCTTCATTCGGCTCAAAACCGGTTACCGGATCTGGTTTAGGCTGCGTCACTTCCCGCTTTTTGAATGTAAGTTTCCAGATTGCGTTTCGCTTGTCCTCTATCACATAGAGAATATTTCCAACCTTTTCAGCATCGGTAGGGCCCATAAACTGGTCGGCAATCCGCGTGACCTGGGCGGTGAAATTATCTGCTGCGCGGTCATATTGCAACCGGACGTGGCACATGTCTTCCCCAGCGTCGATCGCAGGTAAGTATCCCCCCCTCACATTACCGCCGGCCGAATAGGCCAGTACGAATGCATCGCCGGTAAAATCGGCCAGAGTACTGTCGTTGTCAAAAACTAAGCCTACCGGGGACCGATGTCCGGTAAAGGTGCTGATGGAGTTGGAAGGCACCCATTGATTATTTGTGGGCTCATGAACGTAGTTGGCGTGGGGTCCGGTGCTGCGGATAGGTTGCGTAATGATAAGACCGGCCGGCTTCTTTGGGAACCCTGGGTCATTTTGAAATTTACTCAACTGATAATCGCTTAAATTCGGTGGTAGGAGTTTATCTTCCTTCGGGTTATAACCGGCAAATTGCTGTGGCGTCTGATTACCCCCCATCTCCCAGGGAAAACCATAATGACGGCCTTTACGGAGCCAGTTCATTTCTTCCGGATCGTCCCGGTCTCCCGAATTTTCAACGCCAAACAGGCGGCCTTTGGAATCAAGCGCTATATCAAATTCGTTGCGGACACCCCGGCAGAATACATAGCCTAGTCGGTCCAAGGCTGCCGAATCATTGGGAAGCTCAATGGTAGGGGCTTTTACGTTGAGTGGAATTTTGAATATTACTGTTGTCAGGGCCACTTCGCGGGTGTTTGGGTACAAACCTTCCGTATCTTCTATTTCACCATGATCGGTTCGGGAGCCGCTGCTGATGTAGAGAGAGTCTCGATTAGGTGATACGCATACTCCGCTGAAGGCGTGGTCGTAGAGCGTGGCCGAAGAAGGATAAGGCTCTGTACGGAGCAGCGTTTTCCAGATACGATTTCCGTCACGTTGGAGAATGCCGGCTACCACTAAGCCATAACCACGCTGTCCGTTTTCTTTGTGATTACCTACCAGAATCATTGTACTATCCGCAAAAGCCAGTCCCTGCAAATAGTTGATACCGTGATTGGCAAGTGAGGCTACAGGAGCCCAGCTAACCGGTTGTTCGGTTAGTTGGTTAATTTTATAAACGTCGCCGGTAAACGAGTTAAAATAAAGCGCCTTAGTGACCTGATCATATGCTATGCGCACGCCACTAACCGGAATATCGAGAAATTTTTCAATTGTTATGTTCTGGTGTAAAGAGCGGGGTGCTGTTTGGGCCTTTAAATCAATCAAAAAGAAACATAACAAAAAAGTTAAAAATATACCCTTAAATTGGTAGGTAAATAGAAATTGCACCATAGAAATTACGTAGTAATTAATCCTTAAAAATAGTTATATGCCATTAAATATTCAGTGAATGATTTACTATTCGGTAAACTTATTTAACAAAAAAGCCGTCCATCGGGACGGCTTGGATTGATATACAAGAGGTTACTACTTCATCACTGCCTTCAACTGATCGCTGTCTGATTTGGCGTTTGTCAGAATCTGCTGGGCCAGCGAGCGTAATGTCTGGTTTTTGCCGTATTGCAGGTAATCCTGCGTGATGTCAATCGCGTCGCGGTGGTGCTCCAGCATAATCATGGCGTAATCCGTATCGACGTTGCCCGCTAGTTTTTTCTCCAGCGTGCCTTGCTCAAAGTTTAATTTCATCGCTTCCAGCTTCTGGTTTTGCGACTGCACAAACGCCTGATTGGCGCGGCTGGGTTTTATCTGCTTCAGGGCAGATTCCAGCTGGTTAACCTCATTTTGTTTTCGCGTAATCAGCGTTTGGGCCAGTTGCTTCATACCGGCGTTTTGCAAACTTTTAACCGCTTCCTGCGCTAATTCAATTTCACCCAGGTGGTGAGTGCGGATGAGAAGAACATAATCAAAGTCAGGGTCGCCCGTCATACGCATGGCTTTTAATTTGTCCATCATGCGGTTCACCGTGGGCATCAACTGGCTCTTAGCGGTTCCGGTTGTGGCAGAACTGGTTTGTCCCCCCGCCTGAGTAGCGTTGGTCGACTGAGCACGGGCCGGCGCAAGCGTAAGGCTGGCTAGGACCAGACCGGTCACGAAAAAGGCGGTCCATGGCTGGTGATTCTTCATGATTTTCATAACGTTTAGCATAAAATGATTCTGTAACCGTAAAACAAGCGTTTCGTTTTAGAAAGTTCGTTTCTGGCGCCGGAAACCTGTAGCCGTGTAGTCAATAAAAAAGGTGAGCCGGGAGGGGCTCACCTGATATGATCAAGTTACGGTATTTTCAGGTTACGATTGGTACGGAATCCCTGGTCTTTGGCTAATCATTTCCGGAGCTTCCATGGCGCTGTCGTTTTAATGACGGTTCAAAGATGTGAGACCCACATTAAAAACGATTGAAGACGGGGTTAAAATTGCGTTATGAGCAGAAAATAGAAAAGCCGCCTGGGAGAGCGGCTTTTCACGTAGCTTATTGAGTCGTCTTACAATCGGATAATCTCGGCCCCAATCGCATTCAACCGGGTATCAATGTTCTGATAGCCCCGGTCAATCTGCTCGATGTTGTCGATGATGCTGACGCCGTCGGCGGAGAGGGCGGCAATCAGCAGAGCCACACCGGCCCGGATATCGGGCGAAGACATCCGGATACCCTTCAGCGGCATCCGGCGGTTCAGGCCGACAACGGTTGCGCGGTGGGGGTCACACAAAATGATCTGTGCACCCATTTCAATGAGTTTATCAACGAAGAACAGGCGGCTCTCGAACATCTTCTGGTGGATAAGCACCGTGCCACTGGCCTGTACGGCCGTGACAAGCACAATGCTGAGCAGGTCAGGCGTAAAGCCCGGCCACGGGGCATCGGCTACGGTCATCATGCCGCCGTCCAGGAAGGTTTCAATTTCGTAGCGGTCCTGGGCTGGAATGAAGATATCATCCCCGCGAAACTCCAGCTGAATACCAAGACGTTTAAATACATCCGGAATGATGCCTAACTGCGGAATCTGGCAGTTTTTGATGGTTACCTCCGACTGGGTCATGGCTGCCAGTCCAATAAAGCTACCAATCTCGATCATATCGGGCAGCATGGTATGATCAGTACCGTGTAGTTCACTGACACCTTCGATGACGAGCAGATTGGATCCAACGCCCGAGATCTTAGCGCCCATCGCATTCAGCATCCTGGAGAGTTGCTGCAGGTAAGGCTCACAGGCGGCATTGTAAATGGTGGTGATCCCTTCGGCCATGACGGCGGCCATCAGCACGTTGGCCGTACCGGTCACCGATGCTTCGTCGAGCAGCATGTAGGCGCCCTTCAGGTTCTGGGCATCCACCCGGTAAAAACCGCCGTCGTTGGTATCGTAATGGAACTGAGCGCCCAGCTTTTCGAAGCCGAGGAAGTGGGTATCGAGCCGGCGACGACCGATCTTATCGCCCCCCGGCCGGGGAATGCGGCCTTTCTTGAAGCGGGCCAGCATCGGGCCCAATAGCATGACCGAACCCCGCAAGGCACCGGCTTTGCGTTTGAAGGTAGGTGTTTCGAGGTAGTCCAGATCCACATCGCTGGCTTCAAAGCGGTACGAAGAGGGGCCAATTTTGGTGACCCATACGCCCAGATCCCCCAGCAGGTCGATCAGTTGGTTTACGTCGCGTATATTCGGAATGTTATGAATCGTAACGGGCTCCCTGGTCAGCAGTACCGCGCACAGAATCTGCAATGCTTCATTTTTGGCTCCCTGTGGTATAAGATCGCCCTGCAGCCGGCGGCCGCCCGTAATCTGGAATGATGCCATGTTGGAATTAAAAGTTTATCGTCTCCGGCGGTCGTTGCCGCGGTTGTCCCGGTTGTTGGGACGGAATTGGCCACGATGACCACCCTCTCCCCGGCGGCCGCCATCCCGATTGTCGCGGTTACCGCCATGCTGGTTCTGGTAACCACTGCCGTATGGGCGATTTCCACTACCGCCTTCGCGATAGCCTCCTTCCCGGCCTCCGCCCTCACGACGGTCGCCGGTGCGCTCGCGGGGAGTGCCTTCAATCATGCCGCCGTTGCGAATACCCTGCAGGTCTTCGTTCAACCGGCCGTCCGACATCTCTTCCAGGTTGGTAAAGATGGTCTCGTCTTCAACGGATTCCTTGTTCCAGGTGGCGTAGAAGGTTTTCATGAGCCGGGCCAGGTACGATACAAACGCCCGTTTTTCTTCCGGATCGTCAATCGTAGCCGCCTTGTCAATGAGGAGTTCCATATTCCGGCCGTAATGCTTGTACCGGAGGTTATGCATGTTGTAGGGGACCTGCTGCGGTTTACGGCCCAGCACTTCTTTCGACGGCGGAGGATAAGGGCTGTCGACATCCAGGGTAAACCCCGACATGATATACAGATCGTCCCAGAGCTTGTTGTAATAGTCCTGGCCGTCTTTCATGTTTGGATGGATCTGCCGCATCAGTTCGACCAGGATATGCGCGTAGCGGGTGCGCTTTTCCCGGTCCTCAATGTTGACGATGTTGTCAACCAATTTCTGAATGTTGCTGCCGTACTCTTTCAAAATAAATGAGGGGTTCGTAGTAAGTGGAGCAAAATTAACAACATTCAGGGCAAAAACGAATTATCGGGACGGGCCGCTTGGTAAGGTTAGCTGCAAGCGCCCCGTCCCGGCGGTTCGTACCGTTACAGATTCTGCGTCACCGGGTGGCTGGAAAACTTAGCTACGCAGCCGCGCAGATCTTTTAGGGAAAAAGGTTTGCCCAGAAAAGCATCTGTTTTCAACGACCGGGCAATGACGTCAATGTTATCATAAGCCGTAAACAACACAATGGGAATGTGGGCGGTATGGCTGTTTTGCTTGAGTTGAATAATAGTGTCATGACTGGTCTGGCCGTTTAACTGATAGTCGATAATAATGACCGACGGCCGGATTTGTTGCACCTCGTCGAAGACATGGGTGAGTCGATTACGGGTCGTTACGTGGTACTGAGTGCGCAACGCCCGCTGTACGAGTTCCAGAATATCCTCCTCGTCGTCGTACACTAAAACAGTTTTTTCGATTACCATACGCAGAACGGTTACAAAGCGGCAACGGGTCCGGCTGAGACAGATAAGCTGTAAAAGATATGTTCGTAAAGCTGAAAGGCGTCAATGGCTCCCTGGACGATCTGGTCTTCCTGTGTGGCAGCCTGCTGAGGCAGGTAGGCACAGAAGGTTTTCCACAGGTAACCGGTCTGATCGCCATAACCGGCGTAAAAGCGGGACTGGCCCGCAGTATGACACAATGACGGATTTTTTTGCAGGCATTTACTGATGACCCGTCCGCCTAAGGTTGACCCTTCGGCTACGTAGGCCGCGCCCAGGAGCTGCCAATTGGTCCAGTTATGAAAACACAGCCGCTGCGTAGCGGGTACCGGTAACCGGAGCATCTGCAGGTCCTGAATAATCAGGTGGGCTTTACTCCGCTGGAAAGGGTCATAGCCGGCAAAAAAGGCTGGATCAGCCATCCGGATGGCCATTTCCAGAGGCTGGTGAAATGATAGGTTAACATACAGTAGCTGAATGTACTGATCATTGGTCAGCGTTCCGTTCTGGATTTGCTCGGCATACAGGAGCTTTTCAACCTGCTCGTGGCAGAGCTGCGTTTCCTGACGCAATCGGGCCATTATAGACATAAGGTTGTTTTTATTGATTCATCTGCGCAACCGGTACGTGCGGAAACGCTACATAGAAGGTGGTTTGCCGGTTGGGCTCACTGTCGAACCATACTTTCCCCTTGTGCCGGCTCATTATCTGTTTTACAATAGACAGTCCTACGCCATTTCCTTCTGTCTTTCCGGTGTTGTCCAGGCGCTTGAAGAGGTCAAACACCCGGCCGGACTGCTTCATATCAATGCCAATGCCGTTGTCTTTAACCGAATAGACAACCTCATATTCATTCCGGAACCCGTTCACCTCAATAACAGCCGGCTGAGACTGCCGCGAATACTTGGCTGCGTTTGACAGCAGATTACTGAATACCTGCAATACCATTGTTGGGTCACCGGCAACCGGTGGCGTGTTGAGGATGTGAATGGTAAGCGGCCGGCCTTTTTCCGTTACCAGCGTATCTTCCCGCAACCGATGCAACAGTTTACGCATATCTACCAGTTGAGTCAGCAGGTCATTCTGCCCCATCCGCGAGTAGTCCATAATGTTGCGAATCAGGCTGTTCATCCGGTCCGTTGCCCGGATTACTTTGGTAAACAGCGTCCGGGCATCGTCGTTGAACTCTTCACCGTATTCCTCCAGAATAATTTCTGAGTAACTCTTGATGGTCGACAACGGACTCCGCAGATCGTGCGAGACGGTATAGCTAAAAGCATCCAGTTCTTCGTACGCTTTTCGGAGTTCTTCGTGCAGGAGCCGTATTTCGTTGGCTTTTTTGGCTACAACGTGCAGAATATCCTCCCGGAGTTTCAGCGCCGTAGCAATCTCGGCATCTTTCCAGGGCTCCGCTGTATGGCAAACCTCCTGCACCCAGCGGGCAAAACTCTTACGCGGACTGATGCGAATGCTGCCGTTTTCATGAATATTGACTGCCTTTTCGGGGTTACCGGCCCAGCTTACCGAATGAACCTGCTCGGGCTTGAACCAAAGCAGGTATTCGTTCAACTCCCGCGACAGCGGAATAGCGAGTAAGCCCGATGCTACAGCACTGAAGCCAGCCGCCGGCGGGTATTGCTCTGCCAGATGGGATGTCTGAAAAAAGGTGTCCGTATCGACATTCTGTAGCCAGCCGATCAGGCCGTGAATGTCTTTGTCGGATGGCGTTTGGCCGAGGGTGACCAGTTTTCCTTCGAAAAACAGGGCTGCGCCGGTGGCGGAGTTGATGTTGAGGGCAGTAGTCTCGTATTGCGTAAGGCCACGCACAATGTTCCAGTCTTTCAGCATGTTGCTGAACAGGGTCTGGCCGGCTTCACGGATTTGCTGCGTAAAGGATTGATCCTCTTCGTCTTTGTGGTACTCCAGCGCAGCCGATAACAGTTGGCCTACCAGATCAACGGACATGCGGGCGGAATAATCGATCTGCCGGGGCGTAGCATTATGGCAGGATATAAGCCCCCAAAGTTCACCCTGGTACATCAGCGAGATACTCATGCTGGCCTGTACGCCCATATTTTTCAGGTACTCGATATGAACCGGCGACACCGCTCTCAGGATCGAATGAGCCAGGTCGAGCGGACGCTTTCGGTTGGCGTACAGCACCGGGAATAGTGCCGAGTCTGCCTGGTTGACGTTGCTGATGCAGCGGACCCGGTTGGTCTTGTACAATTCACGGGCCTGGCGGGGTATATCGGATGCCGGGTAGTGCAGGCCCAGAAACGGCTCCAGATGGTCTTCTTTCACCTCTGCGACGACTTCGCCATGCCAGTCAGGCCAGAACTTGTAGATCATGACCCGGTCGTAGCCAGTAATCTTTTTGACCTGACGGGCCGCATTTTCCAGCAGTTGATCCATAGACCAACTGGCTTTTATGGTCGACAAAGACTGCGCCAGCAAGCGTTGAAGATTCTGGCAGTTGTTGGAGTCCATTACCGGCTCAAACTCCAGAATGACGGCATTGTCGTGCTGGTGCGATACCAAATTATAGTCCCGCTCATGGAGCCTGATGCGGTACGGATTCATCGTCTCCAGCGATTGGTTCCGCAGCCCTGTTTTAAGGAGATCTGTCAGCACATCGCCCTGAAAACGTGTTCCGTTCTGCAGCGAGTTTAAGGAAGTACCAATCAACTGATCAGCGAGTATATCTAAATGCTCCCGGACGTTTTCGCTGGCCTGAATGATCGTATAATCATCCGGTGTTACGGCCAGCAGAAAACCATGCGCCTGTATCCGGCCTGGGATGTGGATAGGCTCCCGTTCGCAATTGGTGATGTCTGCCTGGAACAGGTTCTTCTTGTCAAAATTCACTACCGCAGATTAGTTGAAATGGGAGCCTTAATCGTGAGAAAAAAGCCCTTATATTAATAATTAGCCTTGTATTAGTGTACGAAACTAGGGAAAAATCTTCGTGAACAGGTATTAAACTGAGGGACTGGACCCTGTTTTCTGAAAATTACGATTATGTGTAAACGTTGTTAAACAAAATAAGGCGCCTTCCCCTGTTTGGAAGAAAAGGGTTAAGTGTATATCAAGTTTCTTGTGGGCTTGCTACGCTTCTTCCTATACCTTTGCGGCCTATTTATAATTAGTTGATCGCTATGCTTGACTGGCTTCGTGCCTACCGGTCTGATCTGACCGATACCCTCCGGCTCAGTATACCCATAGTAATTGCTCAACTGGGCGTCGTGTTGATGGGGGTGACCGACAACCTGTTTGTCGGGCGGCTGTTGGGTGCCGTGCCGCTGGGAGCCGCTGGTCTGGCCGTATCACTCACGTTTCTGGTGTCAAGCATCGGCGTGGGAGGCCTGGCCGTAGTAGCCGCGCTGGTGTCGCAGGCGCGGGGGCGCGGGAAGGATGCCGATATAAACCGGCTATACCGGGCCGGTATCTACGTGGCGGTGCTGCTGAGCGTTGTACTCGGACTTGTATCGGCAATTGTCGCATACTTCTTCGATATCTTTGGGCAGACCCCCGAGGTGACGCGGCTGGCCCGTAACTTCATGCTGATCCTGAGCGTATCAAACATCCCGCTGTTTCTGTTTGTGGCGGCCCGGCAGTTGTGCGACGGCCTGGCTTATCCGCGGGTGGCTATGATGATTACCTTATCGGCGCTGGCGGTAAATGCCATCCTGAATTACTGGCTGATTACCGGCTGGGGGCCTTTTCCTGAATTGGGACTCTACGGCTCCGCACTGGCTACGCTGTTGTCCAGGATCTATATGGCTGTGGCTATTCTGATCTATATTCGGCGGGCGGCTATCTTCAGAACTTATTTTCAGCCGGCTTACAGGCAGTTGCCGGTACTGACCTTTGTCCGGGAAATCCTGCGGCTGGGTTTGCCGGGGGGGCTGACATTCTTTTTTGAAGTAGCTACCTTTTCGCTGGCAGCGGTCATCATTGGCTGGCTGGGTGAAGACCGGCTGGCCGCTCACCAGATCGCAATCAACCTGGCCTCGACAACGTATATGATGGCCTCGGGTATCTCGGCGGCTGCTTCCATTCGGGTAGGAGCGGCTTTAGGACAGGGCGGGCAGGGGCAGGTATACCGGGCGGGTCTGGCGGCCTTTGTGCTGAGTACCGTCTTTATGACCCTCTGCGCGGTTATTTTTCTGACGGCTAATGACTGGCTCGTAAGTCTGTACATCCGCGACAATACCGAGGTATCCACAGTGGCGGCTTCGCTGGTGATCCTGGCGGGCATCTTTCAGTTATCCGATGGCGTACAGGTGGTGGGTATCGGTACGCTGCGCGGCCTTTCTGACGTCAACGTGCCTACCATCATTACCCTGTTTGCCTATTGGGTTGTCGGGTTACCTGTCGGCTATGCGCTGGCATTTTGGCTGAAGCTGGATGCGACGGGTGTCTGGATCGGTTTGCTGGCGGGCCTGACCGTAGCGGCCATTCTGCTCACCACGCGATTCTTCCGGCTGGTCCGCCGGCTCCGGCCGACCGTTATCGACAACGAAACGGCAAATGTATAAGGTAGGGTAAGGTAACAACCTGCTGGTTCTTTTTGTATATTTACGTAATTGCGTAATTACGCAAAACAGGATGGATATGGCAGTCGTAACCGCAGAATCACCGGATCAGCGCCGGTCGGATATACCGCCTTCGCTGATTTATGAAGAGCTGAATGGTACGGTACTCTACCGGAAAGGATACCGGGATGTACTGGCCCAAACTAAAACTGTTGATGAAGTTATGGGCAGTAGTTCCCTGCAATCGGCAATTATTACCCTGATTTTGCTGGAGATCGGTAAAACACTGACTGAGGAGTACTTTATTGTGTCTAACGAACCAGGCTTACATCTGGCTCCCAACAATAACCTGTCCAACGACATTGCCATTTTTACGCTGACGGAAATTAGTCAGTTTGATAAGAAGTACTTTTCCGTTGCGCCCCGCTACGTAATTGAAGTAGATGTAAAGGCCGATATTAATCCACAGGAGTTTGGCAGTGAAGAAGATTACATTTTTTACAAAACTCAGATGCTGCTCGACTTTGGCGTTGAACAGGTCATCTGGATCACATCCGACAAATCCCGCAAAATTCTGATCGCCCGCCAGGGAGTAGACTGGGTAGTAACCAACTGGGAGTCGGTGGTTGAGTTTGGTCCGGGCTGCCGGTTCAGTTTGCAGGGCCTGTTGCAAAAACGAGGCATTGCCGGCCTGCTTTCCTAACGCATGTTGTCCAGCAGTTTTTCCCGGGTTGGTTTATCCGGTGAGACGTCGTAGGCAATTCCTTCGAGATCGAGGTGGTCGATGAAGTCCCGGTAGCGCTCCCTGGGTACCTCAAAAAGGCAGTAGTTTTCGTATGGTTCGTTAAAGATCTCGACTTCTGTCAGGCTGGCGATCTTCTGCAATTGCTGGTACTGCGCATTCTTTATGCGCTGCTGCTTGATGGTGAAGTACCACATGGGTTCGTTAGATTGGCTACCGGATTTAACTGTGATTACGTTCGTTCGGTTTTGACGGGCAAAGAAAAACCCCCACTGTGAAGCCTACCGTCTGGACACATCTTTTGATAAGGTGAAGCCGATAACGATGGCATCAAACTTTTTGAGGCCTAACCAAAACGTGGTGATGCCCGGCTTTCGTCCGGATTG